>JAKFYA010000224.1 GCA_021731095.1 Acidobacteriota bacterium
CCCCGACACCGGGTATCTCGTCGGCGCCTACTACTATCCGTGGTACTACGCCGGCCACTGGGCAACCCACGACTATGTCGGCCGGCATCTCCCCGAGCCCCTCGAACCGGAAATGGGCGAGTACGTCTCGGACGACCCGAAGGTCATCGCGCGACACCTCGCGCTGGCCGAGCAGTACGGCATCGACTTCTTCCTGCTGAGCTGGTCGCACAAGGACAGCTTTGCCGACCTCACGCTGCGGAAGTACTTCCTGCCGGCCCTGGCGAAGACGACAGTGAAGCAGGCGCCCTATCTGGAGTTTGTCGCCTACGGTGAACGCGACATCGACAAGCCGGCGTTCCGCCAACGGGTGCTGGAAGACCTCCGCTTCATCGGCCAGGAGTTCCTCTCCCAGCCGTCCGTGCTGAAGGTCGGCAACCGCCCGGTGCTGTTCTACTACGCCTCGCGCATCCTCACGGGAGATGTCGTCGGCTGGATGAAAGACGTGCGGCAGATGTATGCCGCCATGGGCCTGAACCCGTTCATCATCGCGGACGAAGCCTTCTGGTACGAGCCGGATCTCAACCGCGTGAAGGCCTACGACGGCATCACGGCCTACAACGCCTACGACTGGCCCCGGACGGGCGACGCCGGCTGGGCCAGCGAGTCGGGCTTCCTGAAGGATGTGGAACAGCTCTTCACCACCTGGCAGGCCGCCACGCGCAAAGCCGGTGTGGCGTTTGTGCCCAACGCGATGCCGGGCTACAACGACCGCGGGGTGCGGCTGGGCGAGAACCACTGGGTCATTCCGCGGCGCCTGGCGCCTGACGGACCCATCACGGGGGTGTTCGACAGGTCCATCGAGCTGGCCAGACGGTTCGCCGACCCGCAACTGCGCATGGTGGCCATCACCACCTTCAACGAATGGCACGAGTGGACGGCCATTGAACCGACGCGTCGGGCCACCACGCGTGCGCCGTTGCCCAATCCCACTGCCTACACCCAGGGCTTTGCCCACGACGACTTCGGCACCGCGTATCTGGAGCTGGTGCGCGACCGCCTCGGGGACCGGGCGCAGTAAGATCCAGCCGTGCCGAAGGTATCGGTCACCATCATCACGCTCGACGAAGCCGACCACATCACCGAGGCCATCGACAGCGCGGCCTGGGCCGACGAGGTCGTGGTTGTGGATGCCGGCAGCACGGATGGCACCCAGGACCTGGCCCGTGCCAAGGGCGCTCGCGTCGAGGTGCGGGCATGGACGGGCTACGTCGACCAGAAGAACCACGCGGCCGAGCTGGCTACCCACGACTGGATCTTCTCCCTCGACGCGGACGAACGCGTACCCGAGGCCCTGGCCGCCGAGGTCCGGGCGCTGCTGCAGACCGAGCCGCCGCGTCGTGGCTACCGGCTGCCGCGGGTCAGCTTCCACTTCGGTCGCTGGATGCGCACGACCGATGCCTACCCCGACTATCAGCTCCGCCTGTACGACCGCCGCGCCGGGCGCTGGCAGGGCCGGCATGTGCACGAGTCGGTCAAGCTGACCGACGGACCCTACGGGTACCTGACTCACGAGCTCCAGCACTTCTCGGTCACCGACCTGCGCGACCAGGCCGACCGCATCAACCTGTATTCGTCGCTCTCGGCGCGGCAGATGGACGAGACGGGCCGCACAGCCAATGCCTTCGATCTGCTGGTGCAGCCGGCCGCGGCCTTCCTCCGCAGCTACATCCTCCGCCGCGGGTTTCTGGATGGCACTCCCGGTCTCACGCTCGCCCTGATGCACGCGCACGGCGTGTTTCTCAAGTTTGCCAAGCTCTGGGAACTGCAGCGCGATCGACGCCCCTGAGCCGACGGGACCGACACGGACCAGACGTGTATTCCCTCCACATCGACACATCGCGCGACTGGCGGGGCGCCCAGCGGCAGGTGCTCGATACCGTGCTGGCCCTCCGCGAAGCCGGCCATCGGGCGGCGCTCGCCTGTGACCCGGCCGGTGCGCTGATGCGCCGGCTCCGGGAAGGGCTGGACCTGGTGCCGCTGACCGCGCACGGAGACGTCGACCTTGCGGCGTCCTGGGCGCTCTCACGCGTGCTGAAGACCTCCCTGCCCGACGTGATTCACGCCCACGATTCGCGCGCCGTTGCACTGGCCGCGACAGCCCTGGCCATGGTGACGCCCACACCGCGTCCCGCCCTCATCGCCTCGCGCCGCAGCGAGCTTCGCGTGGACCACACCTCGTTCTCGCGCTGGAAGTACTCGCAGGTCGACTGGTTCATCGCCACCAGCGAGACGGTGCGCGACCGCCTGCTCGGGGTGGGCATTGCACCGGGCCGGGTCACGGTTGTCACGCCGGGCATCGACGTGGCCCGGATTGCCGCCACACCCCCAGCGCACATCCATGCCGAGCTGTTCCTGCCCACGCATGCGCCGATCATCGGGAATGTCGCGGCGCTGGTGCCGCACAAGGGCCACCAGCACCTGATTGCGGCGGCCCGACGGGTGGTGAAGGCGGTGCCCGACGCCCGGTTTGTCATCGTGGGCGATGGCGAGTTGCGGGAGCCGCTGGAACGGCAGATTCGCCACGAGCACCTCGAGCGGCACGTCTTCCTGGCCGGCTTCCGGGACGACGTGGTGGAGCAGACAGGCGGCTTCGATATCTACGCCTCCGCGGCTCTCATGGAAGGGGCCTCGATGGCCATTCTGGATGCCATGGCCGCTGGCAAGCCGGTGGTCGCGAGCGCAGCAGGCAGCGTCCCCGAACTGGTGGCGGATGGCCTGACGGGGTATGTGGTGGGCCTGCGGGACGAGACGGCCCTGGCTGAGCGGCTCGTCACGCTGCTGCAGGACGAGCGGCTTCGCCGCGGCATGGGCGCCGCCGGCCGGGCCAGGGCCGAGGCCCGCTTCAGCGTGGAACGGATGGCCAGGGACATCGCGGTCGTCTACGAGCGGCCCCGTCCCCACTAGAGTCCCTCTTCAGGCCTGTGCCGGCGCCTCGCCTCCCCATCGGCCAGGCGAACAGGAGACGAAAACCTGAGGGCCGCATACAATAGAGCGAGCGCCGCAGGTCACTTGCGACGGTCGCCGTCAGGCGATGCACCGTCCGCCCCCCTCCCGCGCCTCGTCCGGAACGCCCCCACGTTGAACTCGGGACCGTGGTCCGGCGTCCAAGACATGAAGGCACCCAATCAGATGACATCGAATCGGACCCGTTCAGTTGCCACTTCCACCACCCTCGTCTGGGGACTTGCCGGAGCCCTCGCGCTGACCGGCGCCGCTGGCTGCAACAATGCCACGGAGCCCCAGCCAGCTCCGGCCGCCGCGACCAAGCCGGCCGAGGCCAGCGCCGTCGAGGTGTCGACCGCCGAAGCGGTCCAGCGGGAGGTCCCGATGGTGATTCGCGCCACCGGCACTTTCATGGCTGACGAGATTTCGGATGTCACCCCACCGGTCCCCGGCACCATCGTCGAGACGCCCGTCAAGGTTGGTGACTTCGTCAAGTTGGGCCAGGTCGTGCTGAAGCTGGATGACCGCGACAGCCGCATCCGCCTGAAGCAGATGCAGGCCGCGCTGATGCAGGCCGAGGCCGAGCAACTGCGGGCAAAGACCGAAATGCAGCGGAACGGCGACCTGGCGAAGAGCGGCGACATCTCCCGCAGCTCCTACGACCGGCTGACGGCCCAGGTGGCCATTGCCGATGCCACGGTCGCCCAGGCGAAGGCCATGCTGAGCGCCGCCGAAAAGGCCGTCGACGACACCATCATCAAGGCGCCCTTTGCCGGACATGTCAGCGCCCGGCCGGTCGCGGTTGGCGAGTATGTGACCACGTCGGTGAAGGCGGTCACCCTGGTGCGCATCCAGCCCATCAAGCTCAACCTGCAGGTCCCCGAATCTGACGCCGCCCGCCTGAAGACCGGCATGGTGGTCCAGGCCGATGTGCCCGCGTTTGCCGGCACGCCGTTCCTGGGCCGCGTCGCCGCGTTGAACGTGGCGCTCGACCCCAACTCGCGGGCCATGACTGTCGAAGCCGCGTTCCCGAATGACGGCTCCAGGCTGTCGCCCGGCATGTTCGGCAGCGCCCAGATTCAGTTGCCGGCCAGAGAGAAGGCCGTCTTCGTCCCGAAGAGCGCCGTCACGCCTGCGCCCAACGGCGAGACATCAGCCATCTACGAAGTCGCCGCCGGCAAGGCCCGGGTGCACGTCGTGCAGGTGGGCGAAGAGCAGGCCGGCTTCATCCGCATCGTCTCCGGCATCGACGCCGGCATGACGGTGGCCACGTCCAATCTTGACCGTCTGTTTGACGGCGCAACGGTGCGCGCCGGCGCGCCCGTCAGCGGCCGCTAAGACCCGCCATGCATAAACTCGCAGAACTCTGCGTCCGGCGTCCCGTCTTCGCGACGATGCTCGTGCTGTCGCTGACGGTCATCGGCACATATTCCTTCTTCGGTCTCGGCGTCGACTTCTTCCCCAACATCGACATCCCGACGGTGGTGGTGACGGTCACGAACCCCGGCGCGTCAGCCGAACAGATCGAAACCGAAATCACCAAGAAGCTCGAAGGCTCGATCAACACCATCAGCGGCATCAACGAGCTGCGCAGCACCTCCTCGGAAGGCGCCGCGATGGTCATCGTCACCTTCGTGCTGGAGAAGGACGGCGACGTCGCGGCCCAGGAAGTGCGCGACAAGGTGAACCTGCTGGCCGGCCAGCTCCCGGAGAGTTCCAAAGCTCCGATCATCCTGAAGGCCGACCCCGGCGCCACACCCGTCCTGCAGATTGCCGTGGCCGGCGCCCGTCCGCTGCGCGAAGTGACGCGCTTCGCGGACAAGGAAGTGAAGGAGCGGCTCGAGAGCGTCAGCGGCGTGGGCCAGGTGACGCTGGTCGGCGGCAGCGAACGCGCCATCCAGGTGCAGCTCGACCCGGAGAAGATGCGCGCCTACGGGGTGACCGTCCCCGAAGTCACGACGGCCCTGCGCACCCAGAATCTGACGCTGCCCGGCGGCATCGTCCAGCGCGGCGCGCAGGAACTGACGCTGCGCACGATGGGCAAGCTCACCGACCCGAAGCAGTTCAACGACATCGCCATCTCGAACCGGGGCGACTATGTCGTGCGGCTGCGCGACATCGGTGAGGCGGTGGATGGGCAGGCCGAGATGCGGACGGCGTCGTTCCTGAACGGCAAGCCGGCGGTGACCCTGACGGTCACCAAGCAGTCGGGCCAGAACACCGTGGCCGTCGCCCGCGAAGCCAAGAAGCGCATTGCCGCCATCAAGGCGGTGCTGCCGCCGGACATGCAGCTCGACATCGTGGACGATCAGTCGCTCTTCACCGAAGCGTCCATGGCCGCGGTGGAAGAGCACCTCATCCTCGGCAGCATCCTGGCCTCGGTGGTGATCTTCTTCTTCCTGGCCAACGTCCGGACGACGCTCATCGCGGCTGTCGCGATTCCCGTCTCGATTGTCTCGACCTTCGCGCTGATGTCGGTGATGGGCTACACGCTCAATCAGGTGACGATGCTGGCCCTGACGCTGATGGTCGGCGTCGTCATCGACGACGCCATCATCGTGCTGGAGAACATCTACCGCTTCATCGAAGAAAAGGGCATGTCGCCTTTCGATGCGGCCATTCAAGGCACGAAGGAAATCGGCCTGGCCGTCATGGCCACCACGCTCTCGCTGCTCGCGGTGTTCGTGCCGGTGGGCTTCATGGGAGGGGTGGTCGGCCGTGTGCTGAGCTCGTTCGGCCTGACGGCGGCCTTCGCCGTCGCCGTCTCCCTCATCGTGTCCTTCACGCTGACGCCGATGCTGTCCTCGCGCTTCATCAAGGCACCGAAGCCTGAGGACCTGGCCAACCACCACAGCTCGAAGGACTCCATCGTCTTCAAGCCGATCGAACGCGCTTACATGGCCATGCTGCGCTGGTCGATGGCGCATCGCTGGGCCATCGTGCTGCTCTGTGTGGCCACCACGGCGAGCATCGTGCCGCTCTTCATGGCCATCGGCAAGAACTTCGCGCCGGACGAAGACCGCGCCAAGCTGCAGGTCAACGTGCGGGCCCCCGAAGGCACCAGCCTCGCGGCGACCACCACCATCATGCAGCGCCTGGCGACCGAGCTGGACAAGCTGCCCGAAGTGCAGGACACGCTCGTGACCGTCGGCTCGTCATCGAGCCAGATGGGTCCAGGCTTCGTCATTGGCAGTTCCACGGCCAATGCGGGCAGCGTCACGGTGGTGCTGACGCCGATGGAGTCGCGCACACGGTCGCAGATCCAGATGATGAGTGTCATCCGAGGCGTGCTGAAGCAGTTCCCTGGCGAGCTGCGCACGTCGGTCATCTCGGTCGGCGGCCCTGGCGGCGGCGTCGGCGTGCAGTACTCGATGCGCGGCCCTGATCTGGCGGCGCTGGGCAAGTATGCGGACCGCCTCTACGCAGCGGTCAGCAAGAACCCGATGTCGGTGGATGCCGACACGAGCCTTGTCTACGGCAAGCCGGAGCTGCGGGTGCAGATCAACCGCCAGCGCGCCTCGGACCTGGGCGTGCGGGTGCAGGACATCGCGCTGGCGCTCAACGTGTTCGTCGGCGGGCAGAACGTCACCACGTTCGATGTGGGTGAAGACCAGTACGACGTCACGCTCCGGTCGGTGGATCGCTTCCGCACCAGCGTCGAGGGCGTCCAGCAGATGACGGTGCCGTCCAGCAAGCGTGGCATCGTGCAGGTGGGCGACGTGGTCGACATCATCCAGACCACCGGCCCGTCCTCCATCGAGCGCATGAACCGCGAGCGCACGGTGACCTTCAGCACGAACATCGCCGAGGGCGGCTCGCAGTCGGAGCTCATCGCGCAGATTGAGGATGAAGTGAAGAAGATGGACCTGCCGCCCGGCTACGTCGCCAAGCCGATCGGCATCTCGGAGGAACTGGCCAAGACGGGCAAGGGGTTCGCCATCGCCATTTCGCTGTCGCTCATCTTCATGTATATCGTGCTGGCGGCGCAGTTCGAGTCGTTCATCCACCCCATCACGATCCTGCTGACGCTGCCGCTCGCGGTGCCCTTCGGCATCCTCTCGCTCTTCATCGGGGGACAGACCATCAACCTGTTCGCGGGTCTGGGCATGCTGCTGCTCTTCGGCATCGTGAAGAAGAACGCCATTCTGCAGATTGACCACACTAACGGCCTGCGTGCCTCGGGGCTTCCGCGGCTCGAGGCCATTCTGCAGGCCAATCGCGAGCGCCTGCGGCCGATTCTGATGACCACCATCGCCCTGGTCGCCGGCATGATTCCACTGGTGCTCGGCACGGGCGCCGGTTCTGCGTCCAACAAGTCCATCGGCGTCCTGGTCGTTGGCGGTCAGACCCTCTGTCTGCTGCTGACGCTGCTGGCCGTGCCGGTGTTCTACTCGCTGTTTGATGATGTCGAGCAGTGGCCCGTCTGGCGGCGCGTGGGCGCCAGGGGTCAGCAGCTCAAGGAAGCGGTGGCGCACCCGCTGCACCACAAGGGCGCCGACGCGCGCATCGCGGAGGAACATGGTAAGTAAGCTGCTGACGCCGGTCTGTCTGGCCGGCGTGCTGGTGGCGGTGAATCCCGCCCAGGCACAGACGCCGGTTCCGGTCACCACCAACACCGCCACGACGCTCCCGCCCCGGGTGGGCGTGTTCGGCGAGCGGGATCTCTCACTGGCCGACGCGCTCGCCGCGGTGCTCGCCAACAACCCGGATATCGCGGTGTCACGAGCCAGCGCCGAACAGGCCGCGCTCACCCTGCAGGGGGCCTTTGGCGTCTACGACCCGCAGCTCAGCCTGCAGACGTCGTTCGTACGGCAGGTGTCGCCGGTCGCCTCCATCATCGCGGGCACGGCCAATGGCGCCCTGACCAACAAGGATCTGCTGGTCGGTCCGCGGGTGCAGGGACTGCTGCCGACCTTCGGCACCAGCTATCAGGCGTCCGTCTCGGCCCGGCGACAGACCACCGACAGCACCTTCACCCAGCTCAACCCGCAGTACCCCACGGCGCTGGCCCTGTCGGTGACCCAGCCGCTCATGCGCGGCCGGAAGGTGGATGCGGCCCGTCGGCAGATCGAGCTGTCGCGCAGGAACGAAGACCTCACCGACGCGCAGTTCACCCAGCGCGTGATGGATGTCACCCTCCAGGCCGAGACGGCCTACTGGGATCTGGTGTTCGCCCGGCAGTTTCTCCAGGTGCAGGTGCAGGGCCTCGAGCTGGCCAGCCAGGCGGTCGAGAGCAACCGGCGTCTTGTCGACCAGGGCGTTGGCGCGCCCATCGACGTGGTCGAGGCGCAGACGCAGCTGGCCAACGCGCGGCAGGGCGTGTTCGCGGCGCAGACCGTGCTGACGCGCGCGGAGAACACCCTCAAGGTCCTGATGGCGGGCGACCGCTCGTCACCCTTCTGGCCAGTCGCCCTGCAGCCGACGACGCCCCGGCGTGAATCGGGCGCCGAGACGCCGCTGGCCGATGCCGTGACGCGTGCGCTCGCCAATCGCCCCGAACTGACCCAGATGGCCGTGGCGAAGGCCAGCAACGAGGTCAACACCAACTACCTGCGCGATCAGACCCGTCCCCAGGTGGACCTCTATGGCACGTACACCAGCTCGGGGCTGGCCGGCCGGACCATCGATCTCGGCCCGAACCCGCTGACCGCCGGCCTGACGCCGCTCTTCGAGCGCATCAATACGCTGTCGACGCTGCAGGGGCTCGGTCCCCTGGACAGCGGTGGCGGCTCTGGTGGCTCGGGTGTGCCGGAGTTCTTTGTCGGTGGCCTGAGCAGGTCGCTCTGGAACCTGGCCAAGCAGGATTTCCCGACCGTCGAACTCGGCGTGCGGGTGGGTTTGCCGCTGCATGACCGGACGGCACAGGCCAATCTGGCGTCCTCGCTGGTGGATGCACGACGCATCGACGTCCAGCGCAAGCAGGTGGAGGACTTCGTGGAAGCGGATGTGCGCAACGCCATGCAGGCGGTGGCCTCGGCCCGCGCCAGCCTTGAGGCAGCCACCGACGCCAGCCGCCTGGCCGAACAGCAGTACGCCAGCGAGCAGCGCAAGTTCGAGGCCGGCACCTCCACCGTGTTCCTGGTGCTGCAGCGGCAGAATGCGCTCCTCGCCACGCGCAGCCAGCGCACACGCGCCGAAGCGGATCTCAACCGGAGCCTGGCTCTGCTGAGCCGGGCGACGGGCGACATTCTCAAGGTGCATCAGATCGCCGCGAAGGCGCGGTAATCCGCTC
>JAKFYA010000452.1 GCA_021731095.1 Acidobacteriota bacterium
CGACCTGCGACGGGTGACGAACTCGCGCGCCTTCTCGATATACACGTAGTAGACCGGCGTGATGTAGAGGGTCAGCAGCTGCGACACCAGCAGGCCTCCCACCACGGCCAGACCCAGCGGTCGCCGCGCCTCGGCGCCAGCTCCGTACCCCATCGCAATCGGCAGGGTCCCGACCAGTGCCGCCATCGTCGTCATCATGATGGGACGGAACCGCACCAGACACGCCTCGAGAATCGCCTCGCGCGGCCCCTTGCCCTCGCGCTGTGCCGCCACCGCGAAGTCGACCATCATGATGCCGTTCTTCTTCACCAGGCCGATCAGCATGATGACGCCGACCATGGCGTAGAGGCTCAGCTCCGTCTTGAAAATCAGGAGTGTCAGCAACGCACCAAACCCGGCCGAGGGCAGACCCGAGAGAATGGTGAGCGGGTGCGTGAAGCTCTCATACAGCACCCCGAGCACGATGTAGATCACCACGACAGACAGAATGAGAATCAGGCCCAGCCCCTCCAGCGTCTCCTGGAAGGCCTGCGCCGTGCCCTGGAACACGGTGGTGACCCCGGCGGGCAGCGACTGCGCTGCCGCGTTCTTCAGTTGCGGGATGGCGTCGCCGAGCGCGTAGCCCTGCTTGAGGTTGAACGAGATGGTGACGGACGGCAACTGTCCGGCATGACTGACGGTCTGCGGGCCCGAGTCGGTGCGCACATGTGCCACGGTGTTCAGGGGGATGAGACCACCGGTTTTGGACCGGACATAGAGCAGGCCCAGAGCCGCCGGGTCACGCTGGAACTCCGGAGCCACCTGCAGCATGACGTTGTATTGATTGTTCGGCGCGAAGATCTGCGACACCTGTCGCGAGCCGTAGGCATTGAAGAGCGCGTTCTCCACCTGCGTGGCGCTCAGGCCAAGCGTGGCAATCCGGTCGCGGTCCATCTCCACACGGATCTGCGGATTGTTGAGCTGCAGGTCCGAGCTGACATCCTCGAAGCCCGGAAGCTCGCGCATGATCTTCTCGAATGCCGGGGCTGAGCGGTACAGCTCGTCGGTGTCCGAGTCCTGCAACGTGATCTGATAGAGGCTGCGCGAGAACTGTCCGCCCAGGGCGATGGGCGGCTGATTCACCATGAACACCCGCATGCCCGGCACCTGGGCCACCTGCGGACGGAGCGAGGCGATGATCTCGTCAATCATCATCGTGCGCTCGTGCCTGGGCTTCAGGTCCACGATGAACCGGCCGTTGTTCATCGACCCGTTCGGGCCTCCGGCGCCCACGACACTGCCAAACGACCGGATGGCCGGGTGCTGCGCCAGCACGGCCCCGACGGCGTGCTGGTGCCGGAGCATCTCGTCGTAGCCAATACCCTGAATCGCTTCGGTGCTGACCACGAACCGACCCTGATCCTCGCTGGGCAGAAAGCCGACCGGGGTGATGGTGTAGAGGTGCCAGGTGCCGTACAGCAGCAGGACCGAGACCGCCATCGTCACCGGGTGAAAGCGCAGGGCCGCGCGCAGGGTGACGTCGTACACCCTCAGCCAGCCGTCGAACATCTTCTCGAACAGGTTGTAGAGGAAGCCGTGCTTCTGCGCGTGGGGCGCCGTCAGGAAGCGGCTGCAGAGCATCGGCGTCAGGCTGATGGAGACGAAGCCCGACACCAGGATCGCGACGCCGATCGTGACGGCGAACTCGTGGAGCAGCCGGCCGACAATGCCGCCCATGAAGAGGATCGGCACAAACACGACCGCCAGCGAGAGGGTCATCGACACGATCGTGAACGAGACCTCTTTCGCCCCGTCGAAGGCGGCCTGCATCGGCGACTTGCCCATCTCCATGTGCCGGACGATGTTCTCCAGCATGACGATGGCATCGTCGACGACAAACCCGACGCTCAGTGTGAGCGCCATCAGCGACAGGTTGTCGAGGCTGTAGTTCAACAGGTACATCACCGCGAACGTGGCCAGGATGGAACCGGGCAGCGCCAGGCTGGGGATGACCGTGGCCGACACATTCCGCAGGAAGATGAAAATGACCAGAATCACGAGCGCGATGGTCAGGACCAGCGTGAATTTCACGTCGGCTACCGACTCACGAATCGTCTCGGATCGATCGCTGCGCAGCTCGAGCGAGATGCCGGGTGGCAACTGCTCGCGCAGACCCGGCAGCAGCGCCTTGACCGCGTCGGCCACGGCCACGACGTTGGTGCCGGGCTGCTTCATGATCTGCAGGTACATCGCCCGTTCCATCGGACGGGGGCCCTTGCGGAGGTCGGCAAACCAGCCCGAGATGCGATCGTTGTCCACGCCGTCGTACACATGGGCGATGTCGCTCAGCACGACCGGGTTGCCGTTCCGGTAGGCCACGATCATCGACGCATACGCCCGGGCATTCATGAGCCGGCCATTGGCCAGCACCGTGAAGGTCTTCTCCGGCCCATAGATGGTGCCGGTGGGCAGGTTGGCATTCCCGGTGGAGATGGCATCGGCCACCTCGTCGAAGCCGATGCCGTTGGCGGCGAGACGCCGGGGGTCAGCGTCCACACGAACGGCATACCGGGGTCCGCCGAGAATCTGCACCTGCGCCACGCCGTTCACCATGGAGAGGCGTTGCGCCATGGTCGACTCGGCATACTCGGTGACCGTCGACAGCGGCATGGTGTCCGAGCGAAGCACCAGCTGGAGGACCGGCTGGTCGCCCGGGTTGACCTTCTGGTAGGACGGTGGTGCCGGCATCTGCGGCGGCAGCGACCGGATGGTCTTGGAAATCATCGACTGGACGTCCTGCGCGGCGGCGTCGATGTTCCGGCTCAGGTCGAACTGGAGCGTGATGTTGCTGTTCCCCATCCCGCTCGTCGAGTTCATCGAGCTGAGGCCGGAGATGGTGGCAAACGCCTTCTCGAGCGGCAGCGCCACCGAGGACGCCATCGAATCGGGGCTGGCACCTGGCAGGCTGGCCGACACCTGGATGGTCGGGAAGTCCACCACCGGCAGGTCACTGACCGGCAACAGGCCGTACGACATCCAGCCGAAGACCAGAATCCCCAGCATGATCAGCGTGGTGGTGACCGGGCGCCGGATGAAGATGGCTGAGGGGTTCACGAGGCTGCCTTTCGGTCGGCCGGTGCGGCACTGGACGGCTTCACGCTGATGCGTGCGCCCGGCGTCAACCGGACCTGCCCGTCGGTCACCACGGTCTCGCCCGCCGCCACACCGGAGGACACCACAATCTCATTGCCCAGTGTCCGGTCCACCGTGACCAGGCGCATCTGCACGGTCGGGCCCCCTGGCGCCGCGTCGGGGCCACCGCTCTTCGGCGCGGCACCCGCGCCGACCACATACACATACTGTCCGTTCGGACCTGTCTGCACGGCGGTGGTGGGCAGCACGATCGCGTTGGCCAGTTCGCCCAGGGTTGCGGTGACGTTCACGAACTGGCCCGGCCACAGATGCCGGAGCCCGTTCGGGAAGGTCGCCTTGACCCGGATGGTGCCGGTGGAGCGGTCGACCAGGTTGTCGACAAACGTGACGCGCCCCGTATCGGGCGGACCTGCCTGGTTCGGGGCACTGGCCGACACGCCCACGGACCCGCGAGCCATGGCGGCCTTCAGTTCCGCCAGCCGGGACTCGGGAACGGCAAACGTGACGAAGACCGGCGTGATCTGATTGATGACGACCAGCGGCGCCGTGTCATTGGCCCGCACCAGATTGCCCGCATTCACCATGAGCGCGCCGGTCCGCCCGGACAGCGGCGACCGGATGGTGGCGTACTGCAGCTGCACAGTGGCATTCTCGATGGCGGCTTTGTCAGCCTCGACCGTGGCCTCGAGGGCCGAGGCGCTGGTGCGCGTCTGGTCGACCTGCTCGCGCGTGGCGATGCCACGGGCCGCCAGATCCTGATACCGTCCGGCAGACGCGCGGGCATTGGCCGCCTGCGCGGTGTCGCGCGCCAGCGCCGCCTCGGCCTGCCGCAGTGCGGCCTCGAGGGGCCGGCGGTCGAGGGAGAAGAGCTCCTGCCCTTCCTTCACCTCGTCGCCCTCCCGGAAGTGCACGGCAGTAAGGGCGCCGGTGACCTGGGCCCTGACCTGCACCGTGGCATAGGCCTCGACCGTCCCGATGACCTGTAACGTGATCGGCACCTGACGCTGCCCGGCGACGGCCACGGTGACGGGTACGGGTCCGCCACCAGCGCGTCCACCGCCCGGCCGGCCGGCGGGAGCGCCAGCCGGCGGCGCCTCCGGGGCCTTCGAACATCCGGCAGCCGCCATCGTGCCAGCCAGCACCACCGCAAGACCCAGCGTCATTTTCGTCAGCGCGCCCATGTACCCGGATACCCTCTGTTGGAGCCTGTTCGACACGATACAACCAATTACGACCGCGGGGCGCCGTCCGTAACGCCGACACGCGATCAGGCGTCGCAATGAGACAGAATGCGACCTGCGGGCACCCCGACCAGGGCGCCGTTCATTTCACGTTCCGGAGTTCGCAGTGGCCCAGACGGCAACCATCTTCACCCTCGACATCAATCTGGCCGACATGGACAGGAATGTCTATGAGGCGTTCACGCTGAAGGTGGCACGCCACCCGTCCGAGACGCCGGAGTACATGCTGATCCGGGTGCTGGCCTACTGCCTGGAGTTTGAAGAGGGCATTGCGCTAACAGAGGGGGTGTCGTCGGGAGACGAGCCGGCCGTGGTCGTGCGCGACCTCACCGGACAGATCACGGCCTGGATTGAAGTGGGGATGCCGGACGCGGCCCGGCTGCACCGGGGGAGCAAGCATGCCGGGCGGGCGGCGGTCTACACGCATCGGGACGTGCGCCAGTTGCTGGCGCAACTGGCCGGCACACGGATCCACCGCGCAGAGGCCATCCCGATCCGGGCCTTTGATCAGGCCACGATCAAAGAGGCCGCCGCGGCTGTCGACCGGCGCGCCGGCCTCACGGTGTCGGTCAGTGACGGCGAGGTGGATCTGCTGGTCGGAGACCTGCCGTTCCACCTCGTGATCACCGAGCACCGGCTCCCGTCCGCCGGATAGCCGATCGGGCTACTGGATGGTGAAGGACCGCGTGGTCGTGGCTTCTGACGCCCCTTTGCTCCAGCTGCCGCGCACACGCACGGCCACCTGATAGGTGCCTGGCTGTGTCGGTTTCCAGGCGTAGGTGGCTCGCGTCGACCATCCGGTGGGCGAAGACCAGGTGGTCCCGTTGTGCACCAGCCACTGATATTTGTAGGGCGCCTCACCACCAGACGCCACGGCTGTCCAGGTGATGCCGGTTCTCCGGACCTGAGGCGAGGCCAGACCTGGCGACAGGGACACCGACGAGACATACGGCTTGATGGCGTATGCGGCAGAGGCACTCACCTCGAAGGTGTCGTCGTTCCAGGCGCTTCTGGCACGCGCCATCACCTGCGTGGCATTGCTCGCGGTGGACGGGGTCCAGGTGAAGGTCGGCGACGCGCTCCAGCTGGTTGGCGTTGACCAGGTGCTGCCGTTGTAGACCAGCCACTGGTACTGGTACGGCGCCACCCCGCCCCTGCCCGTGGCCGTCCAGGTGACCGGAGTACCGGTCCCTTGCGGCGCCTTCAGACCAGGCTTCAGCTTCACTGAACTCATGGCGGACACGACCTCGAACGGGCGGGTGGCCGTCCTCTCGGCCGCGCCACTGTTCCAGGCGCTGCGCGCCCGAACGGCCACCTGATAGGTGCTCTTCACCGCCGTCGGTGTCCAGGCGTACGTGGCGCTGTCACTCCAGGCTGTCGGGGCCGACCAGGTGCGTCCGTCGAAGGTGAGGAACTGGTACTGATACGGCTCCTGACCCCCGCTGGCGGCGGCGGTCCAGGTGATCGTGCGTCCGACACCCTCCGGCGAGGCCTGGCTCGGGGTCAGTGTCAGCCCGCTCACACGCGTCGAGGCGCAACTCGCCAGGGCGCGCGCCACATTCAGCCGCCCCCCCGTGCTGGTCGCCGTCGCCAGCGCGGCAACCACATCCACGCTCTCGAGCAACAGACTCTTCAACCCCGGCGTGGTCAGCTCACAGCGGGCCAGCGCCAGCATCGCCGCTCCCGACACGTGCGGGGTCGCCATCGACGTCCCGCTGAGCGTCGAGTAGGCCCGATTCGGCATGGTGGAATAGATGGCCGTGCCTGGCGCGGCCAGATGCACGGACGTGTCTCCGTAGTTCGAAAAGCTCGACAGACGATCCGCGCTGTCGGTGGAGGCTACAGCCACCATGTTGGCCGTCGCATACGACGCGGGATAGCTCGGGCTGGTGTCGATGTCGACATGGCTATTGCCGGCGGCGGCCACGAACAGGATGTCGGCCGCATTCGCCGCCAGAATCACATCGCGCAAGGCGGTCGAGAACCCGCCGCCACCCCAGCTGTTCGACAGCACCCGCACGTTCGCGCCCGACGTCGACGCAAAGGCCGCCTTGGCCTGCACGGCAAACTCGATGGCGGCTATGGCATCCGATGTCGAGCCGGACCCGTTGCTGCCCAGGAACTTGAGCCCCATCATGCTCGCGGTCCAGTTCACGCCGGCCACGCCGACGCCATTGTTGCCGACAGCTCCGATAGTGCCGGCCACGTGCGTGCCGTGGTACTGGTCGTCCATCGGGTTGCACGTCCGCGTGATGGCATTGAAGCCGTGGGTGCCGGCCTGGCAGGTGATGAGCTGTCCGCCCACGGTCACCGTGAATGCCGAGGGCGCGGACCAGATGTTGGCCGCCAGGTCCGGGTGGGTGTAGTCGATGCCGGTATCCACCACCCCAATCACGGCTGCCCGCGCGCCGGTGGTGGAGCCCCAGGCGGAGGTGGCATCGATGTCCGAGCCGGCGGTCCCGCCACCGCCAACCGGGTTGAACCCGCTGTTGAGCATGCCCAACAGATTGCCGAATGCCGGGTCATTGGGCACGGTGGTCGCACGCAGGATGTAATTCGGCTCGGCGTACTCGATGTCCGGGTCCTGGTCGAGCACGGCCAGCAGGTCCGCCGTCCGCATGCGTCGCGATCGCAACCGCTTCAGGCCCCGCCGATCCAGTGTCTCCACCTCGTCGGCGCTCGCCCGCGCTTCGACCCAGGCGTGGGCACGCACGTCACGTCGGTCGCGGTACTTGACCAGGACCTCCCCCTCCACGGCTTCGTGGCCACGGACCACGACGCGGCGGGCGGCCCTGGAGACAGGCTGGGTACTGACGGGAAGGGTCAGCGCCACGACCGCTGCCACCACGGTGGCGGCAGCGAGAAGACGGGGCACGGCACGATGATGGATGGACATGGAAGGCTCCCAGCCACAATCGGCCGTTGCCCTTCAACCCTTGAAGGGCCGGTGCGGTAGGATGACCAGATGACGCCTGTCCTCCGCCTGTGTACCTTGCTCGTCGTGCTGAACCTCGGCTGGACTGGCGTGACGGGTTCACCCGTGGCTGTCGCGAGGTCCCAGCAGACGCGCCGCACGGTGGCCTCCGGAAGCCAGAGCCAGATATCGACCGCCCGCGAGCGACTGGTGTCTACACAAGCCGAATGGGCGGCGCTCTGGGCCGAGCACGCGCCCGGCCAGCCGCCGCCTGCCGTGGACTTCGCCACCACGGCGGTTGCCGCCCTGTTCCTCGGAACCCGCCCGACCGCCGGCTACGGCATCCGGCTGCTCGACGCACCGGTCGAGGCCGGCACGCTGGTGGTGCGGTATGAGGAGCAGGCGCCAGGGCCGGATACGATCGCGGCCGACCTGCTCACGAGCCCATTCGTCATGGTGGCCCTGCCACGCCATACCGGTCCAGTCCGCTTCGACAAGCGCGGACGCTGAGACCCGCGCGCCTGCGGGCCATCGCCTGTGCTGCGACGTTCCGAGACCACCGGATGTCGCGGAACGCCGTATAGTGTTCGGGCTCATGTTTTCTGTGTTCACCACGCGGATGTGCTCCCGCACCCGTGGTCTCGCGATGCTCGCCCTGTTGCTCTGTCCTGCGCCTGACGCGCCGGTCGCTGCGCAGACCATTTCCCCGCCACCCCCGATCGCCCCAGGTGTCATCACCCGTGACGGCGCCGGCAAGGCCACCCTTCGCGCCGTCAAGCTGGAGACGCCCCTCAAACTGGACGGCAGGCTCGACGAGGCGGTCTACCAGCGCGTGCCCGCCATCTCCGACTTCATCCAGGTCGAGCCCAACGTCGGCGCGAAGGAGACGGAGAAGACGGAGATGTGGGTGCTGTTCGACCGGGACACGCTCTACGTGTCCTACCGGTGCTGGGACAGCCATCCCGAACGCGACGTCGCCAACGAGATGCGACGCGACGCGCTTGGCATCAGCCAGAACGAGCATGTCTCGTTCATCCTCGACACGTTCCACGACAAGCGGAACATGTACGTCTTCAACCTCAACAAGCTGGGCGCGCGTCTCGATGGCCAGATGACCAACGAGACGCAGTTCAACATGGACTTCAACCCGGTCTGGCGCGTGGCGACCGGGACCTTCGACGGGGGCTGGACCGCGGAAGCGGCCGTGCCGTTCAAGTCGCTCCGCTATCGCGCGGGCACCGAACAGGTGTGGGGCTTCAACGCCCGACGTGTCGTGCGCTGGAAGAACGAGCTCTCCCACATCATCGCCATGCCAGCCAAGGGCCTGAGCGCGCTCTCGATTACCTCACTGGCTCCCACGCTGGTCGGCATCGAGGCGCCGCCCCAGAGACGCACGCTCGAACTGAAGCCCTACGTGATTGGTGGCGTGAGCACCGACCTCACGAGCACGCCGCGCGTCCGCAATGATCCAACGGCCGACGCGGGGCTGGACGCGAAGTATGGCCTGACCAAGGGACTGACGGCCGACCTGACCTACAACACGGACTTCGCCCAGGTGGAGGCCGACGAAGCGCAGGTGAATCTCACCCGCTTCAGCCTGTTCTTCCCGGAGAAGCGCGAATTCTTCCTCGAGAACTCCGGCATCTTCGGCTTCGGCGGCGCCATCTCCAGCGCCGGTGCCACGGATACGCCTGTCCTCTTCTACAGCCGCCGCATTGGCCTCAATGGCGCGCGCGAGGTGCCGCTCCTCGGAGGCGGACGCGTGGCGGGGCGCGTCGGCCGTTTCGAGCTGGGCGCGCTCGACCTCCGCTCGAAAGCGGACGAGGTCACGGGCGCGCCGGCCGTGAATTTCCTGGTCGGCCGCATCAAGCGCGATCTGTTCCGCAAGAGCGCTGTCGGGGCTCTGGTCACCCGTCGCTCGCTGACC
>JAKFYA010000272.1 GCA_021731095.1 Acidobacteriota bacterium
GACATGGTCACCGCCAAGATCGGCACCGGGGGATGGGCCGAGGTCAAGCGGGCGGCGGGTGTTGACGTGGACGAGTTCATCACGATGGAGCAGTACGAGGATGCGGTGACCGTGAGCCTGGTCGGTGCCGCCAGCGCCCGGCTGAAGCTGCCGCCGCACGAGGTGCTGGAGCAGTTCGGCGAGTACTGGGTGCGGTATACCAACGAGGTCGGGTACGGGGACATGATGAAGCTGGCTGGGACCAACTTCAGCGCGTTCCTCCAGAACCTCGACTATCTGCATGCGCACGTCATCCGCAGCATGCCGAAGCTGAACCCGCCGTCCTTCCGGTGCACCGACATCGCTGACGGCAGCCTGGTCCTGCACTACTACTCACCCCGCGGTGGGCTGACCCACATGGTCATCGGGCTCCTCAAGGGCGTAGGCACCATGTTCGACACCGACGTCCAGGTGCGGGTCCGGGAACAGAAGAGCGAAGGGGCCGACCACGACGTGTTCGAGGTCACCTATGCCGCACGCGGCTGACATCAGCCTCTCCCCGAGCGCGTTCAACAGGGCCTTTCCCTTCCACCTGGCCCTGTCGCGCGACCTGCATCTCCTGCAGGTTGGTCCGGTGCTCTCACGCATCGCGCCCGCGCTCGTCCCGGGTGAGCGGTTCGAGGACCACTTCCGGGTCGTGCGACCGCGCATCGAGATGACCTACGCGGGGCTCCAGTCGGTGCCGGGTGCCGTGGTCGTGCTGGAACTCGCACGAGGCCCGCTTCGGCTGCAGGGACAGTTCGAGGAATCGGACGAGGGCGTGATCCTGTTTCTGGGCACGCCGATGGTGAACGATCTGCCAGGCCTGACGTCGCTGGGGCTCACCCTGCAGGACTTTCCGGCGCACGACTCGGTCGCCGACTTCCTCCTGGTGCTTCAGTCGAACAAGACGAACCTGGGCGACCTGGAGCGCATCACCACCACGCTCAGGGCCGAACGGGCCGAGCTGAATGCCGCGCGGGCCCGGTTGCAGCACCTGCTGACGGCCAGCGCGACGGTCATCTACGCCGGCGACCAGGATGCCGCCACCACCGGGTTCTCCTTCATCAGTGACAACGCCGCGCGTCTCTTTCAGGAGGAGCCGGCCGCCATCGGTCCCCGGTATTTTCACGAACGCGTCCATCCGGATGACCTGCCCCAGTTCCTGGCCAGCCTGCACAGTGGTGCGGAAGACCGGACCTCGTCGATCACCTACCGCCTCCGGTCCTCGGATGGTGAGTATCGCTGGCGCCATGACGAGGTGCGTGCGCTCAGGGACCGGCGGCGCGATCGCCGCACCGGGTCACTGGAAATCGTGGGGGCCTCCCAGGACGTGCACGACCTCATGCTGGCGAATCAGGCACGCAACCGGAGCGAGGTCCGCAGCCACGCCATGCTCACCGCGTCGCTCGACGCCGTGATTGTGTCCGACCGGGCCGGCCGCATCGTCGAGTGCAGTCCCTCGACCATGCAGGTCTTCGGACTGGCGCCCTCCTCACTGGTTGGTCAGCGTCTGGTAGACCTGGTGGCCGAGCCCGGGGACAGGCCACTGCTCGAGCCGGTCCTGTGTGGCACTGACACGGCCGAGCCCGGCGGTCTGGGGCAGCGGCTGCGGCTGCGGCTGCGCCGCGCTACCGGAGAGGCGCTGATGGCCGAGGTCACGATGACCTCTGCCGAGGCAGACGGGACGCCGAACTACTTCACGGTGGTCAGCGACATCTCCATGCGCCACGAGGCCGAAGAAGCCCTGCGCCGGAGCGAACACAATTACCGCATGGTGGTGAACACGGTGAAGGAAGTGATCTTCCAGACCGACGCCACCGGCCTCTGGACGTTCCTGAATCCGGCGTGGACGGAGATCACCGGCTTCACGGTCGAGGAGTCGCTCGGCAAGCTGTTCCTGGACTACGTCCACCCTGACGACCGGCAGCGCAACATGGACGCATTCCTGCCGCTCCTGAACAAGGAAAAGCCCTACTGCCGGCACGAGGTGCGCTACCTCACCCGGGACGGCAATTTCCGCTGGATCGAGGTGTTCGCGCGCCTCACCTTCAATGCGGCGGGTGAGACCACGGGAACCAGCGGCACACTGAACGACATCACCGACCGGAAGGTGGCGGTCGACCGCCTGCGGGAGAGCCTTGAGGAACTGCGACTCGCCAAGGAATCCGCCGACGCAGCCAATCGCGCCAAGACCGACTTCCTCGCGGCGATGAGCCACGAGATACGGACGCCGCTGCATGCCGTGCTCGGCATGACAGACCTCATGCTCGGGACCTCGCTGACCTCCGAGCAGGAGGAGCTGATGCGCTCCACCCAATCCAGTGCGGAGCTGCTGCGGTGCCTGGTCAGCGACCTGCTGGACCTGTCCAAGATCGAGGCGCGCCAGATGGATCTGGATCCCGCGCCCTTCGATCCGTGGCACCTGATCGAGGACGTCGCCGATCTCGGCGCCGCACGCGCGACGGGCAAGGGCATCGGCGTCGTCTGCGTCGTGGACCCGTCTGTGCCATCGACGCTGCTGGGTGACTCGCCGCGGCTGAAACAGATTCTCGTGAACCTGGTGGGCAACGCCGTGAAATTCACCCTCGAGGGCGAGGTCGTCATCGGCGCGCGGGCCGAGATTCACGACGCTAACACGGCGCGGTTCCACGTGAGCGTCACCGACACGGGGCTGGGCATTCCCCGGGCCGACCAGTCGCGCATCTTCGAGCGGTTCCATCAGGCGGCCTCGACACGTCGCATCGGCGGGTCTGGCCTCGGGCTGCATATCACCAAGTCGCTGGTGGAGCTCATGGGCGGCACCATCACCTTTGTCAGCGAGGAGGGCACGGGCACCCGGTTCGACCTGATGCTGCCTCTCAGCCTCGTCGATGCCCGCTCGCCGATTGTGCCAGTGCCGGGCCGGCCGGCCATCCTGGTGGCGGACCCGTCCCTCACCCAGCGCGAGGCGCTGCTGCTCCAGCTCGGCGCCGCCGGCTATGCCGTGGACCTTGCGGCCGATGCGGCAGAGGCGGGCGTGCGCCTGCACGAGAAGCGCTATCTGGGCGTGGTCGCGGACCACCAGTTGCTCGCCGACGGCATCCTCTCCGATCTCCGCGCCCTCGCGACCCGGGCGGGAGGCCGGCGCCCAGAGTGATCTCGCTGGGCCTGCCGGGTTCAACGCCGCCGGAGGCCTCCTGCATCGCCTCACCGAAACCGGTGCGGCTGGTGAAGGTACTGGCCGCCCTGCGTCCCGACGGCGCGACGCCCGTGCGCACCTCGTCCGCCATTCCGAGCGCGGGCGTTGCGGCGCGGCGGCCGGCCCGGGTGCTCGTAGTCGAGGATTTCCCGGCCAGTCAGGTGATGGAGATGCGGGTGCTCTCTTCGGCAGGCCACGTCCCGGCCCTTGCTGAAGATGGCCTTGCGGCCGTCGAGGCTGCCGCCCGCACGCGCTACGACATCATCCTCATGGATCTGCAATTGCCCGAGATCGACGGGCGTGAGGCTGCGGCCCGCATCCGCGCGGCCGAACGGCGCCGCGGCGACGACCCGGTGCCGATTGTGGCGCTGACCGCTCATGCGTTCGAGGGCTTTGCCGAGCAGTGCCGCGAGGCAGGCATGAACGACTACGTCGCCAAGCCGGTTCCCGCGCAGCGACTGCTGCAGGTGGTCGACCAGTGGGCCGACAGGCGCCCCGTGATTCTCATTGCCGATGATTCGCCTGACGCGCAGGCCCTGAACCGGCGGTTCCTCCGCGACCTGGCCGACTACCGGATCGTGACCGCGCGGAACGGCGCGGAGGCGCTGGAGCAGCTCCGTCGGCAGCCGGTGGACCTGGCGCTGCTCGACATGCAGATGCCCGTGCTGGACGGCTACGCCACCGTCGAGCAGATTCGGGCCACGCCGGAGTTCTCGGCCATTCCGGTCATTGCCGTCAGCGGCGATGACACGCTGGACGGGCGTCGTCGGGCCGAGCGCCTCGGGTGCACGGACTATCTGGTGAAGCCTGTGACACGCGCGCAGCTGCTCGCCTCGGCACGGCGTGCGCTCGAAGCGAACCTGAAGCAGACTGATGGCGTGATTCAGATTCCACCGGACGTGGCGGACCTG
Organism: Acidobacteriota bacterium; assembly: GCA_021731095.1. Taxonomy (GTDB): domain Bacteria; phylum Acidobacteriota; class Vicinamibacteria; order Vicinamibacterales; family UBA2999; genus JAKFYA01. The sequence goes on from JAKFYA010000272.1 coordinate 4,111, forward strand.
GTGCCCGGCTATGTGCGCAGCCGTCGCCAGGACGTGCAGACGATGCGCGACCACACAGGCGCAGGAGAGCTGGCCAAGGTGCGGTCGCTCGGGCACAACATGAAGGGGACGGGCAGCGCCTACGGTCTGCCAGACGTCACCCGCATCGGAGGCCTCATTGAACGGGCGGCCACCGAGGGAGATGCCACGGCCCTCTACAGCCACATCGATGAGCTGGAGGCCTTCCTCCGGCGCGTGCCGGTCTAGTCCGCGTCGTCCCCACCTGCGCCTGCCGCGCGTCGGTTCGTGGCACCATGGCGAACGTGGCCTACTCGCGCGCGTCGCACGTCCGGCTCTCGCCCCGTGACCTCCCGCGGTTTCCCGACACCACGCTGTTCCATGCCGTGGCCCGCGCTGTGTGTCAGGCCGGTGTCCTGCCGCGCAAGGAGCTGTTCGAGGCGTGGGAGATTGCACGCCGGACCCGTCGCCTGTTCCGGGGCGGTCGCGTCGTGGACCTGGCAGGTGGTCACGGCCTGCTGGCCCACCTCATGCTGATTCTCGACGACCAGTCACCGGCCGCGCTCGTGGTCGACACGGTGCCACCGCCGTCAGGCGCACGCGTGCAGGCGGCGCTCCTCGAGGCCTGGCCCCGTCTGGCCGGTCGCGTCCAGGTGCTGGCCGCCGACCTCCGGACCGTGCCGCTTGGACCGGACGATGTGGTGGTGGCGAGCCACGCGTGTGGTGGTCTCACGGATCTGGTGCTCGACCGGGCCGTCGACGCGCGCGCCCGGGTGGCGGTGCTGCCCTGTTGCCACGACCTCGACCATGAGCGGCCGCAGCCGCTCGGCGGCTGGCTCGACGGCGCGCTGGAGATGGACGTCCTGCGGGCCGTGCGCCTCCGGGCGCGCGGGTACCGCGTCTGGACACAGCAGATCCCGGCCGACATCACGCCGATGAACCGCCTGCTCATCGGTGCGCCGGCGGTGACGGATTGATACACTGCGCGGCATGAGCAGGCTGTCGCGCCGTACCGTGGTTCGGGCCCTTGGACTGCAGGTGCTTGGCACGTGCGCCGGCGCTGGCCTGGTCCGGGGACAGGGCGCGCCACGCGCGCCGCGGCCGCTCTCCGCCGGCGCCGTGACCTCCGACTGGACCACCTTCCTGGGCCCGACGCACAACGGGGTGTCGCCGGAGACGCACCTCTCGCGCGCGTTGCCCCCGCCGCTGCTCTGGGACTTTCCGAAGGGCACCGGCTATGCCACGCCAGCCGTGGCGGGCGACACGCTGGTCTTCCTGCACCGGGAGCGCAATGAAGAGGTGGTGGTGGCCCTGCACGCCGTGCGAGGCACGCGCGTGTGGCAGTTCCGCTATCCGACCGCGTTCGAGGACCGCTACGGCTACAACAACGGACCCCGATCAAGTCCGGTCATCGACGGTGACCGCGTGTACACGATGGGTGCCGAAGGCCGGCTCCACTGCTTCAGGCTCGAATCGGGCGCACTCCTCTGGTCGCACGACCTGCGGAAGGACTACGGCGTCCGACAGGACTTCTTTGGCGTGGCCTCGACGCCGCTAATCGAAGGCGCCCTGCTCATCGTGAACGTCGGCGCGCCTGATGGCCCGAGCGTGGTGGCGTTCGACAGCAGGAGCGGACGGAAAGTCTGGCGCGCCGGCAAAGAGTGGGGACCCAGCTATGCCTCGCCCGTCCCGGCCGTCATCCACGGGAAGCGGCGGGTGTTCGTCTTCGCCGGTGGAGAATCGAGCCCGCCCACCGGCGGTCTCATCTCGCTGGATCCGGCCTCGGGGAAGGTGGACTTCACCGTTCCGTGGCGCAGCCGCATTGTCGAATCGGTGAACGCCTCGTGTCCCGTCGTGTTCGACAACAAGGTGTTCATCTCGGCAAGCTACCGGACCGGCAGCGTTCTGCTGGAGGTGCGGCCGGACTTCACACACCGCGTCGTCTGGACGCTGAGGGATGTCGGCTTCCACTTCTCGACGCCGATCTACCACGAGGGACATCTCTACGGCTTCGAAGGCCGGAACGAACCGGACGCCGCGCTGGTCTGCATCAATGCCACGACCGGCCAGGTGGTCTGGCGCGAGGTGCCCGAGTGGAACGAGTCGATCGGCGGCCGGCCGCAGATGGTCGGGCCGTACCGGGGTTCGTTGCTGAAGGTGGATGGCCAGTTCCTCTGCCTTGGCGAACTGGGTCACCTGATGTGGCTGGATCTCAGTCCGAAGGGCTACACCGAGCGCGGCCACACCTGGCTGTTTGCTGCCCGCGAGTCCTGGGGCCTGCCCGTGCTGAGCCGTGGCCTGCTGTATGTCACGCAGAACACACGCGACATCCTCAAAGGCGACAGCGCCAGACTGCGCTGCTACGACCTGCGCGCCTGACCACGCCGACCTCAGATTCAGACCAGACCGAGGACCATGACGGTCGGTGTCCCGCGTTCCTGAAGGAAACCCTGCGGGGACCATGACGGCGGGCATTCCGCGTTCCTGAAGGAAACCGTCCGAAGCGGTTTCCGGAAGGAATGCGGAATGCCCGCCGTCGTTCACCCGTGAAGTGAAACCGGCCCAGCGGAGCTACGCGCGTCCCGCGAATTCCCTGGTCTCCGTGTGCACCTTCACCCGCTCACCTTCCTTGATGAAGAGCGGCACGCGGATCTCGAGGCCGGTCGAGAGTGTGGCTGCCTTGGTCGCGCCGCCACTGGCGGTATCGCCCCGAACGCCTGGCTCGGTGTAGGTCACTTCCAGCTCGACGTGCGGCGGGAACTGCACGCCAATCGGATTGCCGTTGAAGCGCTGCACCTGCACCATCAGGTTGTCCGAGAGCAGCTGGCTATCGTCGCCCAGGGTGCCGGCGCCCAGCGTGAGCGTCTCGTAGCTTTCCTGGTCCATGAAGTGATAGCCGTCGCCGTCGGCGTAGAGGAACTGGGCGTCCACCAGCACCAGGTCCGGCTCCTTGAACTTGTCGCCCGCCTTGAACGTGCGGTCGAAGACCTGCTGCGTCAGCAGATTCCGCATCTTGATGCGCACCAGCGTCTGCCCGCCACGGGCGGTGGGCTTGGACACTTCCACTTCGATGCAGTGGAACGGTGTGTCCTCCATCTCGAAGAACATCTTCCGCTTGATTTCAATTGCCTCGATCAGACTCGCCATGTCTCTCCCTCGCCGAGATTCTACGCCGGCACATGCTCGCGGATGGCCGCAAGCATCGCATTTCCGAGCACATCGGCCTTGCGCGCGCCGACACCCTTCACCTGCAGCAGTTCTTCCATCGTGGTCGGGCGGTCCCGCGCCATCTCCCTGAGCGTCGCGTCATGGAAGATGACATACGGCGGTACGCCACGTTCGCGCGCCATTTCCAGCCGGACGGCCCGCAGCCGCTCGAAGAGCGAGCGGTCGACATCCTCCCAGGCTTCAGCCTCCACGCGCGCCCGGGGCAGGCTTCTGTCGCGGCGCGGCGCCCGCTGGCGGGCCAGGGCCAGGCCCGGCTGGCTGTCCTCATCGCGCAGCAGCGCCAGGCCGGCCGGCGTCAGCGCCAGCACGGAGTACTCGTCGTCGGTCTGCTGCAGGAGGCCGACGCCCAGCAACTGCTCGATGTAGCCCCGGACCTCTGCCGCGCTCGCCTGCTGCAGCAGGCCGAACGTGCTGAGGTCCTGGTGGCCACGCGTCAGCACCTGCTCGCTCGGGTGGCCGCGCAGCACGTTGGCCACATGCGTGGCGCCGAAGCGCTGCCCCACGCGGGCCACGCACGACAGGATCTTGCGTGCCAGGAGCACCGGGTCGGACACCGGTTCGAGCTCGTCGAGACAGAAGTCGCAGGCTGCGCAGGCGCCCTGATGGTCCCGGTCGCCGAAGTACTCGGAGAGGTGCCGATGACGGCAGCCCACGCTGCCGGCGTAGCGCTCCATGTGGCGCAGCAGTTCCCGGTTGGCGTCATTCAGCTCGCCATTCTGCTCGAGCATCTGGCGCCACCGGACGAAGTCGCCGGCGGAGTAGATGAGCAGGCACTCGGCCTCCAGGCCGTCGCGGCCCGCGCGTCCCGACTCCTGCTGGTAGTGCTCCAGGGAACGGGGCGAGCCGGCGTGCACCACGAAGCGGACATTCGAGCGATCGATGCCCATGCCGAAGGCGACGGTCGCCACGACCACATCCACCCGCTCGGTCAGGAACAGGTCCTGATTCCGGTGACGCTCGTCATCGGCCAGACCCGCATGGTAGGGCACAGCCGGAACGCCGGCCGAGTCGGTGAGCCATTCGGCCAGCGCATCCACCTCCCGTCGCGAGGTGCAGTAGATGATGCCCGCCTCGTTGCGGTGTCGCGCGAGCACGTCCTGCAGCTGCTTCTTGAGCGTGGCGCGGGGCAGCACCCGGTACACCAGGTTCGGACGGTCGAAGCCGCCGACCAGCTCCAGCGGGTCCCGCAGCCCGAGCTGCTCGGTGATGTCGGTTCTGACGCGCGCCGTGGCCGTGGCGGTGAAGGCATGCACGCTCACCCCCGGCAGCAGCTCCCGCAGCCGGCCGAGCTGGCGATACTCCGGGCGGAAGTCGTGTCCCCACTGGCTGATGCAGTGCGCCTCGTCGACGGCGACGAAGCTCACACCGATGCCGGCGAGAAGCCGCAGGAAGCTCTCACCGCCCTCGCCCACCAGCCGCTCGGGAGACACATAGAGCAGCCGGAAGCGGCCCTGCCGAAGTCCCGTGATGACGCCCGACTTGTCCTCGGCCGAGAGGGAACTGTTGTAGAGCGCGGCGGGGACGCCGTTGCCGATCAGGGTGTCGACCTGATCCTTCATCAGCGAGATCAGGGGCGAGACCACCAGCGCCAGACCGGGACGGACGAGTGCCGGCGCCTGGAAGCAGAGCGATTTGCCGCCACCAGTGGGAAGGACGACGACCGAGTCGCGTCCGGCCAGCACGGCATCCATGGCCTCCCGCTGGAGGGGGCGGAAAGTGGTGTAGCCCCAATACCGGGCGAGCGCGGCCTCCAGGGCCCGGGAGTCAGACACGATCCTTCCATTATCGCCGTGGCGGTGCGCCTGGCGCACCCCGGCTATACTTCGCCTGCGATCGGCGTGGGCGGCGCGAAGACAGGCCCGAGGATGCCTG
>JAKFYA010000397.1 GCA_021731095.1 Acidobacteriota bacterium
GAACGAGTTGACGCGGTTGCCGAACACCGTGCCGGGCGCGATGACGTTGATCGTGAGCGCCTGCGAGATCGGACGGGTCAGCGTGGTCGAGGTCACAGGCAACGTGATGGTCGCCTCCCGGGACGGGCCGGGCGACGAGTTCAGCGTGCCGGACACCTGGAAGCCAAACGGCAGGTTGTAGGAGCCGACGAGGCTGCTACGCAGCGGCCACTTCTCGCTGCTGTCGCAGAACTCGCCACGACCCGAGATCCGCGTGGCGAGCGTGCCGATCTCGGGGATCGCCGCCTTGAGGGCGCACGTGTCCCACGTGTAGCCGCCGGCGCTCACGCCACCGCGCAGCGTCAGCTTCTTGAGACGGGCGTTGGCGGACACGTCGAACCCGTCCCAGGTCACAGACGCGGAGTCGTTGAAGTTGTTCGCCGAGGTGCGGACCGTCTGTACCGCGCGGCCCAGCGAGGTCGGGCGCACGTCGTAGAGGTTCGTAATGGTGTAGCCGCCGCCGTTCGGCAGGCGCGAATCCTTCGGCACGGTCACCGAGAACTGCTCGTAGTCCGAGGCTGCGAGGCTCGTGTTGTCGACGGCTTCGAAGTTCACGAACCGGCGATGGAAGTAGCCGAACTCCACCTGCACGTTCGGCAGCAGCTCGTGCTCGACGCTGCCCGAGTACTCCCAGTTCGCGAGGCGCTGGCCCCAGCCTTTTCCGAACTTCGGATCGACCGACACGGTGATGCGCGGCAGACCGAAGTTCGGGTCGCCGTCGGCGCGGATGAATTCGCCGTTCGCCAGCGGGTTGAGCGGGTCGCCCTGGAGCTTGCCGTCGCCGTTGGTGTCGCGCCACTGGCGGGTCATCGCCGCCACGTCAGATGGCGTCAGGTTGTCCAGGATGTCGTTGGTGAGCTGACGGGCGTAGCGACCCAGGCTGACCTTCACCGCCGTTTTGCCGTTGCCGAAGACGTCGTACGCCGCACCGAGCCGCGGCTGGATGTCCTTGAAGGCATAGGGCGACGAGCCATCGAACTTGAACGGCACGGCGCGATAGGTGGATGTCTCGATCTCACCGCCGGGGAAGCTCGCTGAGAAGTGATCGAAGCGGACGCCGAGGTTCAGGGTGAGTCGGTTGATCGTCCACTTGTCCTGGGCGTAGATGCCGAGCGGCAGGACGTTCTTCAGGATGGTCTGCGAGTTCGAGAAGTAGGTGACCTGGTTCGGCACCGTCGCCTGCAGGGCCGGCGACACCGTGAAGCTGGTGAAGCGGTAGTCCAGCGAGCGCTGGGGCTGGAAGTCCAGCCGGCGGTTCTGCAGCTGGACGCCGACCTTGAACGCGTGCGCACCCGTGACGTAGGACACGGCGCCGCGGTAGGTCTCGATCTTCTGGTGATCGATCTGGTGGCTCGGATTCCGGGGGAACCAGCTGGCGAACCCGTTCACGAACGCCGTGCCGCCGGTGCTGCCGACCAGCATTGCCGGGACCGCGTCCTTCGGAATCGTCGGCACGTTGTCCGAGATCGAGTCGTGGCGGTAGATGCCCATGCCCGCTTCGAAGAGCAGGCGGTTCGTCGCCGGCCGCGTCCAGGTCACCTGCGTGAGGATGGTGCCGATCGTGCGGTTGATCGACGCTTCCTCGCCAATGCGGCCGGCCTGTCCGCCGATGAAGAAGTGCCCGCGGGTCTGGTTCGTCTTGTCGATGTAGACGCCCAGCTTGTCCTTGCTGGTGAGCTGGTACGTGATGCGACCGGCGTTGGACCGCATGATCTGATCGTCGACCGACTGGGTCTTGGGGTTGTTCCGGGTGGGCGTGTAGTCGAAGTCGCCCTGCACCGAATCCGGGAAGATGCCGGCGGCGAAGGAGTCCGCGCGGTTGCTGGAGTGCGCCGCGAAGAACCAGGCCGTGTCCTTCTTGATGGGGCCGCCGAGCGTGGGGCTGACGCGCCACATCTTCGCCACGCGATTGGCGCTGTTGGCCGGCAGGCCGCGCTTGATCAGGTCGTCGTCGACGTTGTCCGCCTGAAAGCGGGGGCCCGACCCGTTGACCATCAGCATGCCGCTGACCTTGTTGCCGCCCTCGCGCGGGATCATGTTCACGCGCACGCCGCCAGTTTCGACGTCCGCGGTATTGGCCGAGTAATTGAGCACGATTTCAGAGAAGTTGGCGTCGGACAGCCACGCCAGCGAGTCGGCGCCGTTGTTCTGGCCGCTCTCCTGACCCATGCCGTCGATTGTGATGTTCTGATCGTTGGGGTCGCTGCCGTGGATGCCCAGCTTGAACTGCGTCTGGCCACCCTGGCCGCCGACGTCAGACCCGGCGCCGGTGTTACCACCGCTCGACACCATGCCTGGCACCAGGATGCCGAGGTTCTGGAACGATCGGCCGCTGGGGATGTCGTCGAGGAACTGGCGGTTCATGACCGACTGCTGCGCCACGCTCTGGATGTCGACGACCGGTGCGGCCCCCGTGACCATCACGGTTTCCTGCAGCGAGCCGACGCTCAGATTCACCGAGACGTTGGCCGTGAAGCCGGCGCTCAGGATCACGCCGTCACGCACCGACTTCTGGAAGCCGTCCAGCGCGAAGGTGACCGTGTACGTGCCCGAGACCAGGCCGGTGATCAGGAACTGGCCGGTGCCGTCCGTGACCGCGCTGCGCGTCTTCTCGATCAGCGCCGGACTGGCGGCTTCGACCGTCACGCCGGGCAGTACTGCACCACTGCTGTCCCGCACCGTACCGCCGATGGCCTGTGCCGCGGCCACGGTGGGAAGAACTGTGAGCGCCGCGATTACCACAATCGCCATGCGCAGCAAGGCTAGTACGCGATTCATGCTTGTCTCCCCTCTCACACCAACATCAGTCCAAGGAACGTCACGCCAGCGCACTCGCCGGACGTGGCGTTCCGCACGCCCTTCTCGATCACCCGGCACCCGGGGATGTGCCCGAGCCATCGGGCACACGTCGACCCCGAGACACGGCACCCGACACATTTGGGTACTGACAGGCCCGTTAGGCTAGGCCGACTTACGGACCCATGCATCCCATGAATCAGGTACCTTCGGCGGGGGAGACCTGAGGCCGGACGACCAGATTGCGGATTCTGGCATCCGCCCTGCTGTCGGGCATGGCCTGTCACGGCCGCTTCAGCATCTGCTGGCGGCCATGTTCCGGGATCTGAGGTGTGTTCGGATCGAGCCGTATCGCCCGGTGGTTCGGTTGAGGAGAGGCTGACGACATGAGAACGTTTCGAATGTGTGCGCGCGCGGCGGCGGTGGCGGCGATGGTGAGCATGACGTCGGGCGCCGCGACTGCGCAGACCCCGGCACCGTTGCCGGACGTGCGGACGCTCGGCCCGCAGGTGGGGAAGGCAGTTCCCGCGTTCTCACTGACGGATCAGAAGGGCGTGGTCCGCACGCTCTCCTCGCTCACGGGGCCAAAGGGCCTGATGCTCGTGTTCTCGCGGTCCGCGGACTGGTGCCCCTACTGCAAGACGCAGATGGCGGAACTGCAGTCCAGACTCCAGGATCTGCGGCACAGCGGATTGGGCGTCGCGGTTGTCACCTACGACCCGGTCCCCGTGCTGGCGGACTTCGCCGCCAGAAGAGGCATCACCTATCCGCTTCTCTCCGACCCTGGATCGAAGACGATCACGGCGTTCGGGATTCTGAACACCACGGTGCCGCCTGAGGACACGATGAGCTTCGGCATCCCGTTTCCCGGCACGTTTCTGCTGGACACGAAGGGCGTGGTCACCAGCCGCTTCTTCGAACCGGCGTACCGGGAGCGGATCACGGTGGGAAGCGTGCTCGCTCGCCTGGGGAATCGCCTGGACGTCCCCGTGACCAGGGTGACCTCGTCGCAGATGAACGTCATCGCCTATTCCACTGATAGTGTTGTGGCGCCTGGTACGAATTTCTCGCTCGTACTCGACGTGGTGCCCGGCCCCAAGATGCACGTGTACGCCCCTGGCGTGACGGGCTACAAGCCGATCGCGCTCACGCTCCAGCCGACGCCGGGTGTGCACGTGAAGGCCGCGCAGTTTCCGAAGTCCGAGGCGTACGACTTCGCGCCGCTCAACGAGCGCGTGCAGGTGTACCAACGGCCGTTTCGCATCGTGCAGGACCTGGCGGTGGATGCGTCACCGGAGGGCCGAGCAGTGCTCAAAGGCGTCAGCGAGCTGATCGTGAGAGGCACGCTGACGTACCAGGCGTGCGACGACACGCTGTGCTACACCCCGCAGACCGTGCCGCTGGCGTGGACGGTCGAGCTTCGCGCGCACGACGTGGAACGGTCAACCGTTCGATAGCATCCGCCAGATCGGCAGTTCGGTCCAGCCTCAGGATTGCGGCGATGGAGGGGCCTCGAGGCGACTGCTGAACGTCCCGACTTCGACGGGCGGATCGTCACCGGCGCACGACACCACCCACAGCACATCCGTCTCGACGATGTAGATGGCATCCTGCAGGAAGCGTCGTCCGATATCCCGGGCATCCTGCAGGTCCACCTCGACGGCCCAGCCGGGTTCGGCGTGTCCGGTCAATGGCGAGTAGCCCGTGACCCGCGTCGTCCAGACTCCGCGCGCGTTCAGCTCGGCCGCCAGCCGGTTGTCGGCCTCCTCGTTCGCCTGCCTGGGCCAGGTCTCGCCGGTTGTCGCGCAGGCGGAGATGATGACAAAGCTGGGCGGCCAGTCACTGGATGACGTCGTGGTGCGAAAGCGGGTCTCGAAATAGGCCGGATGCATGTCCGCGCAGCATACCGACCATCCGCCACCTCATCAACGGGCCGGGCCCGTCCGAGGGGCTGCTGTCGTGGCCCGACGCGACGTGTCAGGCCTTGCGCCGGCCGTGCAGCAGGTCGCGGATGAGCGGCGCTTCGTGCGCCATCACGCGCCCTTTGCCGCCGCGCTTGGCCTGGTAGAGCGCGCCGTCGGCGCGCTCCTGCAGGCTTTCGAGCGTGTCGCCGGCCGAGCGTTCAGCCAGGCCAATGCTGATGGAGGGGGTGTCGCCGTCAGGGGTGAGGGCGAGGCACGCCTCGCGTACGACCGGGACGATGGCGGCAAAGCGCGACTGGGCCTGCATCAGGGTCATGGCGCCGGCCAGCACGGCGAACTCGTCGCCGCCGGGGCGGGACACCAGGTCGTTCGCACGGACGGCGGTGCGCAGGGCCGTGGCCACCGCGGTCAGCACCTTGTCGCCGGTGGCGTGGCCATAGCGGTCGTTCACGGCCTTGAAGTTGTCCACATCCACGCAGGCCATCACGAAGCTGTCGGTGCCCGAGGTCAGCCACTGCCGGCACGCATCCTCGAACGCCCGGCGATTGGCAGCGCCCGTGAGCGGGTCGGTGGCGGCCTCCTGCCGGGTGCGATCAAGCTGTGCTTCAAGGGTTTCGAGTTTTGACTCCAGCGCGGCCTTGTTGCGGTCCCACGCGGTGCGACGCTCCACCGTGATCTGCCGCAGCGTGGCCACCTCCTTCGCCAGGAAGGCGTGGATGACGCGTACGTCGCGACTGCGCGTCAGCCGCTCAAAGCGGTCAGCGGTGCCGGTGAGGTTCTCGGCGAGTGCCTCCTCCTCGCCCCCGGCTGCGGCCATCGTGGTGCGGAGCGCTTCGGCCAGCGCCAGCATCTGACCGCGCTGTTCAGCCGCACCGTCGCGCGCGGTCACGGCAGCCGCGCGCATGGCGGTCAGGCACGACGTGGCCAGCGGACGCACCGCTTCGGCCTCGGCGCCGGTGGACAGCGCGGTGCGACAGGCCGTCGCGTGCGAGAACGCGTCCGGGGACGGAAGGGGCTCCAGCGCCATGCCGAGGTCGGCCAGGGCTTCGAAGGCGTCGTCGAGGGTCTGGCGCAGGACTGGCGTCTCGGCCGACGGAGGCTGAGGGGTGGAAGTCGGGGCACTGACGGCGGCGGCGTGGCCCAGATGCAGAACGACCAGTTCGGTGCTCACTGCCGCACCAATCGGCCGCATGGGGTGATCCCTTGAGCGCCCCCCTGCCACACGTCACACGCTTGTTGCAGCCCCTTCATGCCTCTGTCGCCCCGCGCTGGTCTGATGAGGGCATGACAAAGCGGACGGGAATGGCATGTGTGGGCGCGCTGGTGGCAGGAATGGGTCTGACGTCCGGAGATCGCACGCCGGTCACGGCTGCGGGGGCCACCGTCATTCAGGTCGCCGAACTGGCAGACCAGGCACTGGGCACCTTCTATAACCGCCTGATGGCGTCGCCCGTCGACCACATCACGGACGACCACGGCGTGCGGATGGGGTCTCTCGGCAGCGATCTGTTCCATGACCCGTCCGACTCCTACAACGAGTTCTGGGCGGTGACCGACCGCGGTCCCAATGGCAACCCGAGCATCCGCACCTTCGTCACCCCGTCGTTTTCGCCCGTCATCATGCATGTCCGCGTGCATGGCTCCACGGTGAGCGTGCTGCAGAGCATCCCGATTGTGGATGCCAGCGAACGTCCGGTGACCGGCCTCTCGAACGTGCCCACCTTTGACGAAACGCCCTACAACTTCAATGGCACCAGCACGCTGAACTACAACGCGAACGGGCTGGACACCGAGGGTCTGGTGCGCATGCGTGACGGCTCGTTCTGGCTGGTGGATGAATACAGTCCTTCCCTGATTCACGTGGCGCCGAACGGCGTGGTGATGGACCGATTCGTGCCGGTGGATTCGCAGCTGGGCTCCACGCTGGCCACCACGCCGAACTACCGCGTGAAGAAGTACCTGCCAACCATTCTGAACACGCGCCGCCAGAACCGCGGCTTCGAGGGGCTGGCCATTTCGGCCGATGAGCGGACGCTCTACCTGGCCATGCAGAGTCCCCTGGAATATCCGACGCGTGCGCTGGGTCGGGCCTCGAAGCTCGTGCGCATCCTGCGCTTCGACATCGGGTCAGAGCGGGTGACGGGTGAGTATGTCTACGAGTTCGACGACGCGTGCGCCTTTGTCGGTCAGACCGCGGGCTGCAGCGCCATCCCTGGCGACATGAAGATTTCGGCGCTCATCTCGGTGAACGCCACCACGCTGCTGGTGGAGGAACGGACGGATGCGGTCGCCAAGGTCTATCGCGTGGACCTGTCGCGCGCCACGGACATTCTGGGTAGCCACTGGGACACCCGGGCCGCTGCGCCCACCGCGACCACATCAGCGCTGGAAAGCCTGACGGCGCCTGCCGCGTCAGGTGTGACCGTGTTGCCGAAGACGCTTGTCGTCGACCTGTCCACGCTGCCGAACATGCCCGGGAAGATCGAGGGCCTGGCTCTGGCCACCAGCAGTGTCCTGGTGATTGCCAACGACAACGACTTCGGCATGGTGGACACCGCCACCTTCACTGCCGCTGGCCGCATGTCCAGCGACACCCTGGCCAAGAGCCAGCTCATCTACATCCAGTTGCCGACCCCGGTGAACTAGTTCCAGTTGTGGTGTGCGCGCCGGCGCCGCTCATAGGCTCCTGAATTCCGGCCGTTCACCCACGGGCGGGCCGCCTTGCACATGCAGGGGGTCCGCCCGTCGCATGTAAGATCGTCTTCGCGTGGCCGAACACCGTCTCTCCAAGTCCCGATTCCAGACCGGCCTGCAGTGTTCCAAGGCGCTCTGGCTGGCGGTGCACGAGCCGCAACGGGCCGACCCCGTCTCTCCCTCCCAGCAACGCATCTTCGACCGCGGCACCTCGCTGGGCGACCTGGCCCGCCGGCTCTATCCGGCAGGGGTGCTCGTGGCCGAAAGCCACCTGCAACGGGCGAAGGCGCTGGAGACGACGGCCCGCCTCGTCACGGGCGATGCGCCTGCGCTGTTCGAGGCGGCCTTCGAGCACGGCGGCGTGCTGGTGCGGGCGGACATCCTCGTGCGCGTCGGTCCCGGCGAGTGGGATCTGTATGAGGTGAAGTCGGCCACGTCCGTGAAGGACCAGTACCTCACGGACGTCGCCATCCAGACCTGGGTACTCGAAGGGTGCGGGCAGAAGATCCGCCGCGCGTGCGTTGTGCACATCGACTCCAGCTACGTCTGGCCCGGTGGCTCCTACGACCTGGCGAAGCTGTTTGCCGTGAAGGACGTCACGGAGACCGTGCGGGTGCTGCTGCCCACGCTCACCTCGCAGGTGTCGGCCTTCCAGACCATGCTGGCAGGCCCCCTGCCTGTGGTGGCCATCGGTCGCCGCTGCGACACGCCGTACTCCTGCAGCTTCAAGGGGTTCTGCCACCGGCACGTGCCGTCACCCTCGGTGTTCGATCTGTCGCGCCTGAAGGAAGCCACGCTTGACCGTCTCATCGCCAGCGGCCTGCTGGCGCTGCGCGAGGTGCCGCTGGACACGCCCGGCCTGCTCCCCGCCCACCGCGAGGTGCTGGAACTGGTGCGTTCCGGGCAGCCGCGCATCGTGGGCGACATTGCCGGCGCCCTGGCCGGGCTGCCGGGACCCTATCATTTCCTCGACTTTGAAACCGCAGGCCCGGGACTGCCGCTGTTTCCGGGCACCCGCCCCTACCAGGCGGTGCCCTTTCAGTGGTCGAACCACGTGCGTCAGGCCGACGGGACGCTGGAGCACCGCGAGTTCCTGCACGAAGCACGGACCGACCCGCGCGAGCCGTTCCTCGCATCGCTCCTGGCGGCCACGGCGGATGCCGGCACCGTGGTGGTGTACAGCAGCTATGAGCAGACACAGCTCACGGCGCTGGCTGCCCAGTTCCCGCACCACGCCATGGCCATCGAGGCCCTGAAGGGGAAGCTGTTCGACCTGGAGAAGGTGGTGCGGGCGCATCTGCGACACCCCGCGTGCCTCGGCCGCACCTCCATCAAGGTGGTCTTGCCCGCGCTGGTGCCGGACCTCTCCTACGAGGCCCTGGCCATCGGCGACGGCCAGCAGGCGGCGGCGCTCTACGAGCAGTTCCTCACCGGGCAACTGGACCTGCTGGGCCAAGCCTCGCTCTTCGACGATTTGCGGACCTACTGCGGCACCGACACCATGGCCATGGTGCGCCTGTGGGACGTGTTGCGCGACGGGGCGTTCTAGCGCCGCTGGCGCGAGCGGGCCGCGTGGCCATTTTGACCAATCTGGCCATTCTGTCCATACTGGACGCATGTCACCAGTTGCCGTGAAGGCCCCTGCGTCCCCCGCCCGCGCCGCGCACACGGTCTCCGCCAC
>JAKFYA010000140.1 GCA_021731095.1 Acidobacteriota bacterium
GAAGCTGGGCGAGCAGCGTGTGCCGCTGTCGACCGTGGATCGCATCATCGCCATCGGGTCCGACCGCATGATGGCGGCGGTCAAGGCTGCGCGTTTTGCGGCGTTGGCGCCCTACCTGAAGAAGGACCACGTGGGCATCGCCAGCATCAACTCGCCCATGCAGTGCATGATGAAGGAGGTCTGCGCCCAGTGCCTTCAGAAGCACGTGGATCCGGTGAGCGGGAAGGAGACCTTCGTCTTCACCTGCTTCAATCAGGACCAGCACATGGATCAGGTGGACTTCCCGCACCTGAACGCGCGCCTGCGGCAGAACACCGTGCAGGAGAAGCTGTCGAGCCAGTGGCTCAGCCATCTGCTCTCGGTGTCTGACGCGCCCCACGTTTAGCCACCCATGCGCCGCTGGTGTGGAGGGGTAGACCGGTCGGTCTGCCCCTAGCGCTTCAGTCGAAACTTGCGCAGCGTGTGAGGATGCACCTCACCGATGTAGAGGGTGCCCTCCGCATCAACAGCGATCGGTTCCGAGTAGATGTTCGGAATCACACCCGTCACCTTGCCCGTCCGGGCGCTGCCCACCAGTACGTGTTTCTTCTGGCTGTCGGTCACGAAGAGGGTGTCATCTGCCATCAGCGCCATGCCGGCTGGCCCGCCGAACTCGGTGAACTGCTCCAGGACCACGCCGTCCTGATCGAACACCTGAATCCGCTTGTTCCCACGGTCGGCGACCAGCACACGGCCGCGTGAATCCATGGCCAGGGCGTGGGGGCCCGAGAGCTCGCCCGGGCCGGCACCGCGGCTGCCCCAGGCTTTCAGAAAGCGCCCATCGGCCCCGAACTTGACGATGCGGGCATTGGCCATGCCGTCGTGCCCATCGGAAACGAAGATCGTGCCGTCGGGCGCCGTCACGACATCCGTGGGGCAGTTGAACCGATCAGGCCCGCCGCCCGCCTCACCGGCGGTGCCGAGCGTGAGGAGCAGCGCGCCGTCCGGGCTGAATTTGTACACCTGATGCCCACGCCCAGCCTTGATCGCAGCCGCATTCACCGGTAGCAGGTCTGTTGACGTCGGACTGCCCACCGTGCAGTCCGTGGCCCAGATGTGGCCCCCGCGATCCACATGGATGCCGTGCGCCCAGACGAACAGCAGATTGGCGAAGGTCTTTTGCACTGTGCCTGCGGGCGAGATGATCAGCAGGGCCGGATCGCTGCGCCGCAGGAGGTAGAGCGTGCCGCGCGCGTCCACGTCAAGGCCGGCGGGCTCCCACTCAAGTGAACCGGCCACCGCAGGTCCCCAGGGGGTGACTTCCTCGTAGGGCGCCAGTGGCAGGGTCTGCCCCCGTGCTCCCGCAGCGAAGAGCGACAGCAGGATGGCCAGTGAGCCGGCGCGGAGGCGGAACGGAACGTGTGTCATGACGGCGGGATCGTACCACGCGCCTCTGTGAGGCGTTGCCGTGGGACCTGTTCTGTGTGTCAGGAGAGCAGGTGCCCGGCGAGCACCGCCGCTCCGAGCAGGCCCGCGTCAGGTGTCAGGATGACCGAGACCGGTACACGCGAGAGGAGGGGCACCATCGGAGGCTTGTTCGTCAGGGCGTCGAGGAAGCGTCCATCCTGAAGCGCCGGAAGAATGCGCGGTGCGATGCCGCCTCCAATGAACACGCCGCCTGTCGCCAGGCTACGGAGGACCAGATTGCCCGCTTCTGCGCCGTAGGCCGACACGAACAGGGCCAGGGCTTCCTCGCAGAAGGGACAGCACTCGCTCAGCGCCGAGGCCGCAATCTGCGCAGGCAGGGGCGCGTCCGCATCCACCATGGGACATGGCCCACTGTCGTGCGTGAACGTGTAGAGGCGCACGAGTCCGGGGCCGCTGACCACATGCTCGACCGAGGCGCGGCCGTCGTCCAGGGTCAGTTGCTCGACCAGCGAGAGCTCCCGGTCGGTCCGGGCGGCAAAGTCGGCGTGGCCGCTCTCTGACGCCTGGGTCAGCCAGCGCTGGCCTGCGCGCACGAGCGTGGCTTCGCCGAGTCCGGTGCCAGCGGCGATGACGGCGAGGTTGCCGGTCGGATCAGGCACGCCGGCTCGTAGCACCGCGAGCTCGGCCGGTGTGAGCACCGGCACGGCAGCGGCCAGCGCTGCCAGATCGTTGACGAGGCTCACCGGCACGTGACCGAGGCGGGCACTGAGCGCGTCGGCGTCCAGCGTCCACGAACCATTGGTCAGCGTGGCGTGGCGGCCGGTGACAGGGCCAGCCAGGCCCATGGTTGCAGCGACGATGGGTCGAGGCAGGTCGAGGCCCCCGACGAACGCATCAATCACCGCGTCGAACGTGGTGTCGTCTGTGGTGGGAAAGCTCCGGACGACCACCGGCTGCGGGCGTCCGGCCGTGCGTGCGAACAGCCCGACCAGTGTCTTGGTTCCACCCACGTCGGCTGCAAGGAGCATGGCTGAATTATAGTGAAGTCCTCCGTGACCACTGTTCCCGCCTCTGCTTCCCGTGGCCGTCCGCTCGAGGGCCAGACCGTACTCTTCGCTGGACGTCTGGTGACGGTCGACCGATCAACCGCACACTCATTGGCTGAAGTGCTCGGGGCCGCCTGCGCCCAGGAGCTGACGCCGCTCACGACGATGGTGGTCGTGGGGGCGGCGCCTCTACCGCGCCGGCCCACACCTGACGGTGCCATCGACAGCAGGGCCGGAGAAGCGTCGGCGCTGCTGAAGCGGCTGGAGCAATGGCCGCCCGAGGCGCGCGCTGGTGTGCGCGTGGTCCAGGAAGACGAGTTCTGCGAGCTGGCCGGCATGGCGTCGCCTACCGCACTCCGGCGGCAATATCACGCCCAGCGCGATCTGCTCGAACGCTATCCGCACCTGCGGGAAGACCACCTGCGGTACCTCCGCAAGTGGGGGCTCATCCGGCCTGCCCTCGAGACGCACAGCGAGACCTACTACGCCTTCCCGGACCTCGGCGTGCTCCGACAGGCCGAGGCAGAGCTCGCCGGGGGCACGTCGTTCCGCGCCACGCTCAAGGCGCTGCTCGCGGCGCGGTCTGGGCAGTTGAGGCTCGACTTCCGCATTGATGCCGAGCCGGCCCGCGTCGTGCAGCTGACGCCGCGCGAAGTGCCGCCGCTGGCGGCGCTGATGAATCCTGGCGCGGTGGAAGAGACCTCCGCCGCCGAGGCGCTGTTCCTGGCGGCTTCGATCCTCGACAACGGAGACGACGCACAGGCCGAGGATGCGGCCATGGCGTATCGCCGGGCGCTGGCTGCCGACCCGAATCTGGTCCCGGCGCTGATCAACCTGGCCAACCTGCACTATGGGCGTGACGAGATGGCCGAAGCGCAGGCGCTCTATGAGCGGGCGGCCGCGCTGGAGCCGGACGCGTTCGAGGCGCACTACAACCTCGGCAACATCTACCACGATCTCGGGCGGTACCCGGAAGCCCAGCGCCGGTATCGTGAGGCGCTCCGCCTGAATCCGGCCTATGCCGACGCGCACTTCTACCTGGCGGTGACGCTCGAGAAAGGCGGCCAGTCGGCCGAGGCCCGCCCGCACTGGCGGGCGTACCAGCAGCTCGCGCCCAATGGCGAGTGGGTGGCCCTGGCCAGAGAGTTCTCTGACCAGAGCTGAGCCCCAGGCGCCGCGTGGCTAGAAGCGTGCGCCGAACTGGAAGCGAATGGCGCGCCCACCGTTCTGGCCCGGGTAGGGCTGGATGAACTGGTTGTCGTTGGTGGCCTGGCCAAAGCGCGGCCCCTTGAGGTAGTTCGTGGGGATGCCGTTGGCATCAAGGACACTGGTGCGGTCGACGCTCACCGTACGGTCCCAGGCAATCTGCTTCTGATTGTTCAGGGCGTTGTAGAGCTCGAGCTTGAACCACGGTTCCAGGGTGCGCCAGGTCCGCACACGCCACGTCGCGGCCAGATCGACCACGCCATAGCCCTTGAAGAACTGCGCGCCGCGCTCGCCGAAAAACACCGTCTCCCTGACGAACGGGTTGATGTCGTTGGCCGGATAGCCAGGGTTGCGCGCCAGTTGCACGGCTGGCACGGCCATGCCGGCGCTGAGGCTGTAGGCCGCCCCGGACTGCACGCGCCAGATCGGGGCAATGTCGACCGCGCCGTAGCGGCCCAGGGGCAGGGTGTGCACGGCCGACACCCGCAGCTTGTGGCGCTGGAAACCGTCAAGACGGCCATCCGGCATCAGGCGGTTCAAGGCAGGCCCGAAGATCTCCGGATAGTTCCCGTAGATGGACGGCAGTCCTGGCTGGCTGGCCGCTTCACCCACGAACGTGCCGTGATTGCGGAGCTGCACCGTGTAGTCGCCAGTGATGGTGGTGCGTGGCAGCCCGCGGTAGCTGGCATGGCCGAGCAGCGCCTGATAGCGCCGCGTTGGCACGTCGGAGTTGCCCAGGAGTCGGTTGGCGACCACGCCGACCAGTGGCACGTTCGTCACGCCTGTGGTGGTGTCGATGATGTCCTCGACCACGTGGGTCGTGTCGCGCCACACGTAGCTGACCCGCGCGTCGGCCCGGCGGCCGACCTCACGTCCCAGGCCGAGCGTGAACTCCCGGGTGAGGGGCGAACGGATGTCATCGGCCATGCGGACATTGGCCGTGGGCACGTCGGCGAACACCACCTGCGTGTAGTTGCGCACATCAAAGCCGGGCGCGAAGTCCGAACCGGTGCCAGCCGGTCCGGTGTAGACGAAATCGACTTCGCTCGGGCGACCGACATTGGTATTGGCGCCGAAGAGCACGTGGCTGTACTTCCCGGCATAGTGACCATAGGTGGCCTGCACCACGGTGCGCTGGGTGCTACCGAGGTTGTAGGACGCGCCCAGGCGCGGCAGCAGGGTCGTCGTGTTGACGGCGTTGATGTTGCCGGTGGCCTCACTCGACACATGCTCCAGGCGCGCGCCCAGCTCCACGGTCAGGCGCGGAGTCACGACCCAGCGGTCCTGCGCATAGAGGCTGGACGTGCGGATGTCGATGGTGGCGCCGCGTGTGGCCTGGAAGTTCCACACCTGCGACACGCCAGGCGTGAATACCGGCACGGGCGAGCCGGCCGCATCCACGACCGGACGCCCGCCGGCCACCAGATAGTCGGTGACGAACACGTAGCCGGTCGAGGACTGCGAGTTGCCGCCGGTGCCGGTGGCGACAAATCGCTCACCACCCACCTGCAGGTCGTGGGTGCCGAAACGGGCGGGCGACAGGAGGGTGGTCAGGCTGCCGGCGAGCTGCGCGTTGTCGCGATGTTCAGGGTCCGTCGCGTCCAGATACGGCGCATGGTAGAACAGGCCGCCAGGGACGCCGCTTGACGCGCCCAGTGTCTGAAATGGCGAGTCGGTGATGTTCTGGCTCGTGCCGCCGTTGTTGGTGAAACTCTGCGTCTTGCGCGAGTAGCGGAGCGAGCCGAGGAGCGACCGGCCGAGCACGCCGTTGTAGCTGGCGGCGAACAGACGGTTGGGCAGGTCACGCGTCACCAGCGTCCGGGCATCGGCCAGCGATGCCGCGGAGATCCCCGAGCTGTTCTCCTGCCGCGTGGCGTTGGCGATGATGCTTGCCTCGACCGTATGCCCAGGTCTGAGGGTGCCGGTCAGTTTGACCTCACCGCGCCGGTTGGTGTCCTGCCGGGTGTAGGCGCCCCCGGTCTGGGCAAACGTGCCCGGCGTACTCGTGGACTCGAACCGCCCTGCCGCGAAGAACCAGAGGCGCTGCTTCAGCAGCGGACCACCACCGGTGCCCTCGAAGATGTTGCCGATAGTGCTCGCGTGGGTGATGCCGTTGGCGCGTTCCCGTGGCGTCTCGGCAATCCACGACGGGTTCGAGACGTTCTGCCGGACGCTGCCCGTGAAGAGGTCACTGCCGCTCTTGGTGATCACGTTCACCACGCCGCCAGAGAAGCGCCCGTAGGCCGCGGAAATGCCGCTGGTCAGCACGGTCGTTTCCTGGATGGCGTCTTCGATGAACAGGTTGTTGGCCGTGCCGAAGACGTTGTCGTTCACGTCGACGCCGTTGACCATGAAGACATTGTCGTACCCGAACGCGCCGCCGATCGAGAGCTGGCCCGCATTGAAGGTCAGGTTCGTCAGGCCCGGCGCAATCTCGGCGATGTCCACCGGCCTCCGCCCAATCGGCAGCGCATCCACCTCGGCCTTGCCGAGGGTGCGCGACACGGTTGGCGCGGCCAGGGGCGACGGCAGCTCGGCCGTCACGGTCACGGCCGTGGCGGCGCTGGCGATGAGCGTGGCATCCACCACTGCCGTTCCACCGGCCGTCACCACGACCCCATCGCGGGCCGCATCCTTGAATCCGGACATGGAGAACGCCGCGCGGTACAGCCCAGGCGGCAGCAGGCGCAGGGCATACACACCGTTGGCATCGCTCACGGCCTGGCGGGTACCGAGCAGGGCTGGCGACGAGAGGGAGATGGTCACCCCGGGCAGCGGCTGGCCATCACTTGAAACCGCCCGGCCGGTCAGCACGCCCGTTTGCACGCCCTGCGCCAGAACGGGGGCCAGTGCGCAGAGTGCCAGGAGCAGGGTCGCGCCAGCGGCGCGGAGCCAGGAGATGGGCGGAGTCAGTGTCGTCATCGTGTCCTCAGGCCGACAGGGCGGCCGGATCGGCGGCGTGCGTCACGCAGGCCGCGGGTTCGGGACTGGCGCCCTCCAGCATGGAGGGCGGAAACAGGTCAGTGGCCGTGCAGCCCAGGCACGCGGCGAGCGCATCGGCGCACCCAAACGGCACGTGCTTGATGCGTCCCCCAACCAGATTGGCTACGCGGGAGTAGCGCAGGGCTGCGGCATGTGCGAGCTGGGTGATGGTGGCCCCGGTCAACTTCAGGGCCAGGAGCAGCTTGTTGCCGGTGAAGGGCATGTCGCTTCGCAGGAGCGTCTGGCGTTGCTCGGGCGTCAGCCTGAGCTGAACCTCGCGCATGCCCGTCGCGCGTCGCCCCTGACGCAACGTCAGGGAGACCTCGGTCGGCACCGGGCGGTCCAGGCCGAGCAGCAGTTCAACGGCCGACCGGGTCCGCGTGTCTGCTGCGGCGAATGCCCGGGCCAGCCGAAGGTCGGCCGAGCCAGTTGCCGGTGGGCTCTGGGGCTGCTGCTGTCCGCGCGGCTGCAGGACCAGATCACAATCCAGCGCGTGCGCCCATTCAAGGAGCGTGGCCATCGAGATCAGCGTCCGCCCGGTCTCCCACCGCTCCACGTCCTGCATCCCCCGGCCAAGCGTCTCCGCCATGGCCTGCAGGCTGACGCCATGGGCGAGGCGGGCGTCGTGCAGCCGCTGACCCACCTGCCGGCACCGGGTGCTGGTGTCGACGGGCGCGCGACGGCGGGAAAGGCGGCTGGGCACCGTGTCGAGATCTCCTGATGTGCCAGGGTGCCGTCCGGGTGCACAATGGACTGATACCAATCCAGACACCGGAACGTCACCGGATTCATTGGGTGAGTTGCAAGGCTAGAGGAACAATCTAGGCAATGTCAAGATTGCGGAAATCAACCGGTCGCCGAGCCTACCATCACGGGGATCTGCGGGCCGCGCTCCTGGCCCAGGTCGGTGGCCTGGTGCGCGAGGAGGGCGTGGCGGAAGTGTCCCTGCGCGAGGTGGCGCGGCGGGCCCGGGTGTCACATGGCGCGCCAGCCCACCATTTCAAGAACAAGGCCGGACTGCTGACCGCATTTGCCGCCGAGGGGTACGACCGGCTGGCCGACCTCATCGAGCAGGCACTCACCTGGAGCAAGGCCGACACGCCTCCCGATCGCGTGGAAGTGATGGGGCGGGCCTACATCCGCTTCGCCATCGACAACCCAGAGCACTTCATCGTCATGTATCCGGGAGAAGGGCTCAATCGCGCCGACCCTGAGTACATCCGGGCCGGCGATCGGGTTTTCTCGGCGCTGATCGACGCTATTGCCGACGGCGCGCGTCAGGGGTACCTGACGGCCAATGCGGGCGTGGCCGCCGCCGGCGCATGGTCCATCGCCCACGGGTTCTCGTCGTTGTGGCTGAGCCGCCGTCTGCAGGAGCGGACAGGTGTCGCGGATGTCGAGCCCATGGCGTCGCTCATCTGCCGGGCATTCGTGGATGGCGTCATGCGGCGGGTTCCCGAGGAGCGGCCGCAGGTCGGGGAGGGCGTGGCCACCGGAACGGGGACCGAGGAGGGCCGTCGCGACGAAGCCGAGGCCCCGCCGCGACGGATGAAACCGCGTGCCTAGCGCTTGGTGCCGCTGAAGGCGGCCTTCTGTCCGAACACCGTGACGTCACCGTTGATGAACTTGCCATCCGGCTCGACCACGCCGGTATAGACGAACACGAGCGGCATGCCGCCGAAGGCGGCCTTGATCGTGAACTTGACGGTGTTGCCTGCCACCGACGCCTCGCTCAGTGGCGAGGTGCCAATCATGCTCTTGCAGTCACCGCTCAACGCTGTGCCGTCCTGCTTGACGGCGCACTCATTCGAGAGGGTGTTGCCGGCCAGACTGGTTTCGAACTCCCACGTGCCGTTGATGTTCGACACCGGCCCGGTGGGGTTCGGCTCGGTCGACTTCGGCTTGGCTTCAACCGGCGCTTTCAGGTCGGGCTTGGCCGTGGCGGCCATGGCGGTCGCGGCGGTCTTGCCGCCAGCCTGGTTGCGGGGCATGGTCACCTTCAGCCACTTGCCCACGGCACCCTGCGCAGCGGTCAGCGCGCTGTCTGGCACGGCGGTCTTCACGGTCACCGTGTTCGCCGCCTTGTCGGCCGACACGAACTCCGCGTGGAGAATGAAGCCGTAATCCACAGCCGCCATGACGCTCTCGCGCGCCACATAGGCCACGTGGTCGGCCTCGTTGCCGAGAGGATGCCAGACCACCACGATCTTGTCGCCGGCCTTCAGCTCGGCCGTCTGAGCCCCGACGGGCTCCTGAGTCAGCAGGCGCACGGTGGCAGCCCTGGCGGCGGCATCCACGGTCACGACTTCGCCGTACCAGTTGTAGGTCGGGCTCGGAGCCTGCGCCGAGGTGACGCCTGGCAGGGCCAGCACGCACAGGGCGAGCGC
>JAKFYA010000451.1 GCA_021731095.1 Acidobacteriota bacterium
GCGAAGCTGGAGTTGGTCGACGAGACTCCGTCGATCCGGCTCAGGAACTCACGCTGGAAGCGTTCGTACGCCGCCACATCCTGCACCACGACACGCATCACGAAGTCCGATGGACCGGTCGTCACGTCGCACTCGAGCACCTCGGGGCGCTCCATGACCGCCTGTTCGAAGTTCTGGAATCGCTCTGCCACCTGACGGTCGAGGCTGACCTGCACCAGGACCGTGACGTTGAACCCGATCGCCCGGGGGTTGAGCAGGGCGACGTACTGCTGAATCACGCCTCCGTCCTCGAGCGCCTTCACCCGCCGGAGGCACGGCGCCGGGGACAGGCCGACCAGGCCGGCCAGTTCCACGTTCGAGATGCGCGCGTCCCGCTGCAGGTGGCGCAGGATCCTGAGGTCGATTTCGTCGAGCTGCATGACGCAATATTATTGCGTACTGTCACCCGCACGGGACACAAAACGCAATACCTCCCTGAAAAGGGTCTGCTAGCATCACCAAGACATGGCGAAGAAATCCACGAAAGCGCCGGCGGCAGCCTCACCTGACGCCCATCTGGCACATCTGCGGGCACTCGAGCGCAAAGTCCTCTGGCTGTCGTCCTGGATGATCCACAACGCCAACCACCTCCGCCCCAAGCTGGACGGACTGAAGGTCGGGGGGCATCAGGCCTCGTCCGCGTCCATGGTGACGCTGATGACGGCGCTCTACTTCGATGTGCTCAACCCCTGGGACCGCGTGGCGGTGAAGCCGCATGCGAGTCCGGTGTTCCATGCCATCCAGTACCTGAGCGGCCGGCAGAGTCGCCAGGACCTGGAACGGTTCCGAAGCCTGGGTGGCGCCCAGTCCTATCCCTCCCGCACCAAGGATCACGACGACGTCGACTTCTCGACCGGGTCGGTGGGCATGGGCGTGGCCATCACGGCGTTTGCGTCGCTGGTCCAGGACTATGTGCGGGCCAAGCAGTGGTTGCCAGCCGATGCGCCGGTGGGCCGCATGGTCGCTCTCCTCGGTGATGCCGAGATGGACGAGGGCAACATCTTCGAGGCCATGCTTGAAGCCTGGAAGCACGACCTGCGGAATACCTGGTGGATCATCGACTACAACCGGCAGAGTCTCGACACGGTCGCCAACGAGCGACTGGGGACCCGGATCGAGGCGGTCTTCCGGGACCTCGAGTGGGACGTGGTCACGCTGAAGTACGGGCGCCAGCTCGAGGCCGCCTTCGCGAAGCGTGGCGGCGACGCCCTGAAGCAGTGGATCGATGACTGCCCGAACCTGCTGTATACGGTCCTGGCCAACCGGGACGGCGCGGCGTGGCGGCAGCAGCTGAAGAAGGACCTTGGCACCACGTCCGGCATCACGGCATTGCTCGACGAACATGACGACGAGTCACTGCGTCGGCTGATGACCAACCTCGGCGGCCTCGACATGGAGACCGTGCTCGAGGCGTTCCACGGAGCGACCAGCGACCGGCCAACCTGCTTCGTGGCCTACACGATCAAGGGCAACGGCCTGCCGTTCGCCGGGCACAAGGACAACCACGCCGGCTTGATGACGGTGGAGCAGATGGAGGCGTTCCGCGCCCAGCATGGCATCGCGCCAGGCGAGGAGTGGGAGCTGTTTGCGGGGCTCGAGGCCGAGGCCGAGGCGCTGCGTGCCACCATTGCCAGCGCGCCGTTCAATCAGCCAGCGGAGCGCCGTCCGGTGGCGCCGGTCATCCCGGTGCCAGCCGAGTTCGAGGCTCCGGCGGTCGCGAAACTGTCGACGCAGGATGCGTTCGGCCGGATTGTGGCGAACCTGGCTCGTCAGGCACCCGAGCTGGCCGACCGCATCGTGACGACCGCACCGGACGTGGCGACCTCGACCAATCTCGGTGGGTGGGTCAATCGTCGTGGCGTGTTCGAGCGGAGTGAACGCGGTGACGTATTCGCGGATGCCCAGATGATGTCGCCTCAGAAGTGGCCCGTCGGGCCCTCTGGTCAGCACATCGAACTCGGCATTGCCGAGAACAACCTGTTCACCATGCTTGGCGCCCTCGGCCTGTCCGGGGCTCTCTGGGGACAGCGCCTGCTGCCGATTGGGACCGTCTACGACCCCTTCATCTGTCGTGGACTGGATGCGCTGAATTACGCCTGCTATCAGGACGCGCGCTTCATGCTGGTGGCCACCCCGTCCGGACTGACCCTGGCACCCGAAGGCGGTGCGCATCAGTCCATCATCACGCCGCTCATTGGCATGAGCCAGCCGGGACTGACCTATTTCGAGCCCGTCTTCGCTGACGAGCTGGCGGTGGTGTTGCGCTGGTCGTTCGAGCACATGCAGGCCGACAAGGGAGGCTCGGTGTATCTGCGACTGTCGACGCGCGCACTGGAGCAGCCGCAGCGGACCCTGACGGCCGAGCAGAAGCAGCAGGTGGTCGAGGGGGCGTATTGGCTGGTCGAGCCGGCCCCAGGGGCAGACCTGGCCATTGTGGTGTGCGGCCCGCTCGTGCCAGAGATCATGGATGCCCATGCCAGACTGGTGGAAGACGTGCCCGGTGCCGGCGTGCTGATGGTGACCTCGCCAGACCGGGCGTATGCGGACTGGATGGCTCGGGTGCGAGGACCGCGAGGCGCGGCACCGTCGCCGATCGAGCAGCGCCTCGGCATGCTGTCCGCCAGCGCGGGACTGGTGACGGTGCTGGATGGTCATCCGGCGAGCCTGGCGTGGATGGGTTCGGTGTGCGGCCATCGCGTGGTGTCGCTTGGCGTCGACCACTTCGGCCAGTCCGGAAACCTGCCGGACCTGTATCGGACCTACGGGCTGGATGCGGACGCCGTGGTGGATGCGGCTGCACGATTGTTCGTCTGAGGCAGGTAGCGTGGTCGGTCCGCACGGCGGACGCGGATAGACGTGACGGTGTAGATGGCGCCTGGCGGATTGGCCGAGGTGCCCGAATGGAGAGACATGGCTACTGAGTTCAGGCTTCCTCAGCTCACCGAGTCGGCCGCTGCGGTCAAGCTGTCAAGCTGGCTGAAGCGCGAAGGCGACACGGTCAGGAAGGGTGAGCCGATCGCCGAGGTCGAAACCGACAAGACCAATGTCGAACTGGAGGCGCCGGAGGCCGGCGTTCTGGTCACCATCCACGTGAGGGCCGGGAGCGAAGGCATCACGCCTGGCACGTTGCTGTGCACGATAGGCGAGGCCGGTTCCGTCGCGGCAGGACCGGTGGCGTCAGCTGCGCCCGCGGTGGCGCCCGCACCGGCGGCCCCGGCAGTCGTGCCGCCGCCGGCTCCGGCTCCGGCTCCGGCCGTGGCTGTCGCACCGGCGCCCGCACCGGCCCCTGCTCCGGTGGCGTCCGCCGTCGCGGTCGTGGTGGCACCGGCCCTGCCCGCAGGTGGGAAGGTCGCGGCCACGCCCCTGGCCGCCCGCATGGCAGAAGTGGTCGGTCTGGATCTCGGCACCCTCCAGACCGGCGGTCGCCGGATCACCAAGGCGGATGTGGAAGCGGCCATCGGTCGCGGGCCTGCAGTCGCACGGCGCGCCGAACCTGTGGCAGCGGCGGCGCCAGTGGTCTTCGCCGTGCCGAACAATGCGCCGTTTGTCGATCAGCCCCTGACGGCGATGCGCCGCGTGACAGGCGAGCGCCTGCAGCAGGCCAAGCAGGTCGTGCCCCACTTCTATCTGCAGTCCGAAGTGCGGGCCGATGCGCTGCTGGCCATGCGCAAGCAGATCAATGACAGTTCGGCAGGCGTGAAGGTCACCGTCACCGACCTGATCGTGGCCGCGTGTGCGCGTGCCCTAGTCCGGGTGCCGGCGGCGAACTCGGCATTCAACGGGAACAGCGTCCGCCTGTTCGAGAATGTCGACATTGCCGTGGCGGTCAATACGCCCAATGGTCTGATTACGCCGGTCATTCGTGGCACCCAGCGGAAACCGATTCCGCAGATTTCCCGGGACCTGAAAGACCTGTCGGAGCGGGCGCGGGCCGGAAAGCTCAAGCCCGAGGAATACTCGAACGGCACCTTCACCATCTCGAATCTCGGCATGTACGAGATCTCGACGATCATGCCCATCCTGAATCCACCGCAGTGCTGCATTCTGGGTGTGGGGGCGACCACCTCGAAACCGGTCGTCGACGATGGCCAGATCGTGGTGGGGCACACCATGTGGCTCACCCTGGCGGCTGATCACCGGGCGCTTGACGGTGTCGGTGGAGCAGAGCTGATGCGCGAGATCAAGCACCTCATCGAGGACCCGATGAGCATCGTGCTGGGTCTCTAGGGTCCTCAGGACGCTGAGACGGAAGCCTGGGGCCATCGCTCAGGGTGGCACCCAGGCCAACCTGTCACGGCGGTGCCGTCAGCGCCCTCCTGGCTTCGCCCGGATGTCAAACGCGTAGATGGTGCCCTGATCGCGAAGGATGAGCTTGCCGTTCGAGATGATCGGGTGGCTCCACGTGGGCAGCTCGCCCTGACCGATGCGGAACCGACCATGCTCGATGTACTGCGTCGGGTTGGCCTCCGCAAGGCCCATCACGCCGTTTTCGCTGAAGAGGTAGAGACGGCCATCGGCCCAGATGACCGAGCCCTTGCCCACGCTGCGGTGCTGCCAGGCGAGCTTGCCGTCGCCGAAGCGGAGGGCGGCCAGGATCGAATTCGAGAATCCGTAGAGATGGTCGTCCACCAGGACCGCCGAGGCCTGATGGGTCATCATCGCGCGCGTGAAGTAGACCTCGCGGACACCTCCGCCTGGCGTCAACTGAAGCAGGGCGCCGCCGGTGTCGTAGGCAGACGAGACAAAGATCCGGTCGCCTCCGACAATCGGCGTGGCAATGTTGGCCGTGTTGTTGTTGGCCCGGTCGTAGGACCAGAGCACTTTGCCGGTGGCGACATCCACGCCCAGCACCCGCGGCTCGGTCATGAAGACCGCCTGCGTGGTCGTCCCTGTGCGAGCCAGCACGGCTGAGGAATAGCCCGCCGGGTCGCGTTCGCTCTTCCAGATGACCGCGCCCGTCGCCTTGTTGAAGGCGACGAGCCCTCCTTCTGTTCCACCCGCATTGACCAGCACGCGGTCGTTCACCACAAGGGGTGACTCGCTGAGGCCCCAGTACGGATTGTCGCCCTTGAAGTCCTTCAGGACGTTCTTCTTCCAGATGATCTGGCCGTTGGCCAGGTCCAGGCAGGAGAGATCGCCCCTGGCCCCGAGCGCATACAGGCGGTCGCCATCGACGGTCGGCGTGCTTCGCGGGCCATCGCCGCGGTCGTTGGTGAAGGCCACGCCATTCACCGTCTCCCACATCTTGGCCCCGGTGGCCTCGTCAAAGGCCAGCACGTATTCCTTGCCGTTGCGATTGCCGAGAGTGTAGAGACGTCCGCCGGCGGCGGAGAAGGAGGAATAGCCAGCGCCAGCGCCTGCGACACGCCACAGCTGCGGGGGGCCACCCTGTGGCCAGTCCTTCAGCAGACCAGTCTCGGTGGACTTGCCGTCCCTGTTCGGGCCACGCCACTGAAACCAGCCGCTGGACTGGGCAGCGCCAGACAGCGTCGTTGCAGCCAGCAGCACGAGGACCGTGAGCAATCTGCGCATCGGATATCCTGCGGCATTATGACCCAGACTCTCGATCAGTGGTTGACGCGGTATGAAGCTGGCCAGGTGGACCGCCGGACGTTCCTCCAGGCGGTGACCACCCTCGCGGCTGGCGCGGCCAGCGCAACCAGGAGTGACGCGGCGTCGGTCGGCGTGCTCCCGTCTGGCATGCACCATGTCGAAATCAAGACGGTGGACCTGGCCCGTTCGACAGCCTTCTATCGCAAGCTTCTGCAGGCCACACCTGAGGCCGGGGACGGCCGGATCGTCCTGCCGATCGGCCAGGGCGCTGCGCGCAGCTACCTCAGCATAGGCGTCGGGCCCATTCCCCGGGTCGACCACTTCTCGGTGAAGGTGCCCGGCATGGATCCCAGGTCACCGAAGAAGACGCTCGACAAGCTCACCCTGGACGGTTTCAGGGCTCGGATGACCGGCCACTCCGTGTACGTCATGGACCCCGATGGCTTCGAGGTCCAGGTTCAGGCCCCCGCGACTTCAGCCTAGGGGGGCTCCCGCCCCCTCCGCTCCACCGCTTCATCTGCCATTCTTCGGCGACGCGTTTCCAAGAGTGAGACGCTGTCGCAATAAAGGCTTGACCGACAAGTCTTGTCGGACTTAGTCTTGTCCTTACAAACTGAGAACGGGTCTTAGTTGCACTGGCTTTCCCCCGCCCGCCAACCGTGTCGGCGACCGCGGGACCTGCCGGGTGTGCTTACGGAGAAGATGGAAATGCATGTCGTGTGGCGTCACCTGCTTCGTGCGGTGGTCTTCTGTGTCGGAGCCAGCCTGGCCTGGGCAGAACCCTCGTTGCAGGTCATGCAGGCGAACCGGGAGCTGTCCGGCTCTGTGCAGGATGCGATGCAGGCCGCTGTCGTGGGTGCCCGCGTGACCGCCGTCAGCGTGTCCCAGCAGGCCGAGGTGTCCGCGGTGACGGACGGGCAGGGGCAGTTCACCCTGAAGCTGTTCCCGGGGCGGTACGTGGTGCTCGTCTCGGCGCCAGGCTTTGCCGTACTCGAGCGGGAGCTGGACCTGTCCACCGCATCCGCCACGGCCACCACCTTCACCGTGCAGGTGGCGGGTGTCACCGAGTCGGTCCGTGTGACCGCGCCGGAGGGCTACCGGATTGCTGCCACCCGCTCGGCCACAAAGACGCCGACCTTGCTCCGTGACATCCCGCAGGCCATCACGGTGGTGACGCGCGAACTGGTACGCGACCAGATGATGCAGGGCGTCGGTGACGCCATGCGGTACGTGCCGGGCGTCATGGTGCACCAGGGCGAGAACAACCGGGATCAGGTCATCCTGCGCGGGAACAGTTCGTCGGCCGACTTCTTCCTTGATGGTGTCCGTGACGACGTGCAGTACTACCGCGACCTCTACAACCTGGACCGCGTCGAGACGCTGAAGGGGCCCAACGCCATGGTGTTCGGGCGAGGTGGGGCCGGTGGTGTCGTGAATCGCGTGGGGCGCGTCGCGTCCTTTCGTCCGGTCCGGGAATTCACCATGCAGACCGGATCGTTTGGCCGGAAGCGGCTGAGCGGCGGCGCGAGCCAGGCGCTCGGGACCAAGGTGGCCGTGCGGGTGGACGCGCTGGCTGAGGATGCGGAGAGTTTCCGCAGTCAGGTCGACGCCCGTCGCTACGGGGTGACCCCGACCATGACGGTGGTGCCGGACGCACACACCACCGTGACCCTTCGCTACGAATTCCTGAACGACAGGCGGACGGCCGACCGCGGGATCCCGTCTTTTGCCGGTCGCCCGGTGGAGGTCGCCCCCTCGACGTTCTATGGCAACCCGGCGGACAGCCACGTTCGCGCGAACGTCCATCTGACCTCAGGCACCGTGGAGCGGCGCCTCGGCCGCGTGACCCTCAGAAACCAGACGCTGATGGGCGTGTATGCACGCGCCTACCAGAACTATGTGCCGGGCGTGGTGAATGCGACGCAGACCCAGGTGGCCCTTACGGCCTACGGCAATGAGACCAGCAGGACGAACCTCTTCAACCAGACCGACCTCACCCTGGTCGGGCACACCGGTCGCGTGCGCCATACGGTCCTGACCGGCGCGGAAGTTGGCCGTCAGTCCACCGACAACCTGCGCAAGACCGGCTACTTCGGGAACACGGCCACCTCAATGCAGCTGCCATTCCAGTCGACGGTCACGGCAGTGCCCGTCACCTATCGGCAGAGCGCGACGGACGCGGCCAATCACCTCATCGCGAGGGTGGCGGCCGTCTATGCGCAGGACCAGGCGGAGTTGTCGTCGCGCGTGCAGCTGGTGGCAGGCCTGCGCGTGGACCGGTTCACCCTCGACTATGAGAACCGTCGCACTGGAGACCAGCTGTCAAGACCCGATACGCTGGTGTCGCCGCGGCTGGGTCTGGTGATCAAGCCGAGCGAGACGATGTCGCTGTACGGCAGTCTCGGGGTGTCGTTCGTGCCGAGCTCGGGCGATCAGTTTTCCTCGCTCACCAACGTTACCGAGCAGATGAAGCCCGAACGCCTGCACAACTACGAACTGGGCGCCAAGTGGGACGTGCGTACCGGGTTGGCGCTGACCGGGGCCATCTATCGCCTCGACCGGACGAACACCCGCGCGGTCGACCCCGTCGATCCGACCCGGATCGTGCAGACCGGGAGCCAGCGGTCCACCGGCTTCGAGGCAGGCGCCAACGGACGCCTGACTCGCCAGTGGACCCTTGCCGGCGGCTATGCCTACCAGGAGGCGAGCATCGTGTCGGCGACAGCTGCCGCAGTTGCGGGTGCGCGCGTTCCGCAGGTCCCCCGGCACATGTTCTCGCTCTGGAACAACTACCAGGTGACGCCTCGGATCGGCGCCGCGCTCGGTCTCGTCCAGCGGAGCGAGGTCTTCGCCGCCATCGATAACACGGTCCGCCTCCCTGGCTATCTCAGGGCTGATGTCGCAGGTTTCCTGGCGCTGACCCAGTCGCTTCGGCTCCAGGTGAATGTGGAGAACCTCTTCAATACCCGCTATTTCAGCAACGCCGATGGCAACACCAACATCTCGCCCGGCTCGCCTCGCGGCGCGCGACTTGGCCTGGTGGCGACGTTCTAGCACGGTGAGCCGCGACACCGGGTGGGGCCTCCGCGTAGAATTGACAGGATGATCCGCCGGCTGACCACCGCACTGTGGGCCGCCCTCGCCTGTTTCCACGTCTATCTGCTGGCGTGTCAGGTGGTGGATGGCCGTCTCCTGGACGGCGGACTGCTGATCCGCTGGGGGCTGGGATTCGGGATCGCGTCGGTGCTCTTCGGCCTCCACCGCGCAGGCGCGTCGCTCTGGGGCCGACAGGCCGTGGCGCCCTGGCTGCTGGTGACTCTGCTGCACGGTCCGGCTGTGCTCGACAGGGGAGTGGCCCCGTCGCCAGCCATCCAGCCTGCGGCCATCTCTCTCACCGCCGTC
>JAKFYA010000178.1 GCA_021731095.1 Acidobacteriota bacterium
CCGCAGACGGAGCACGTCCACCGCGCATTCATGGAGTGGTAGGCCCGTGAGCGAAGGCCTCGTTTCTACTGCAGACCTCTTTGCTGCGCTGGAAGGCTACCTGTCGGTCCTCTGCACTTCTGCCGACACCTGCCGACGCGCCGAAGACCGCCCGCTCTATGAGAAGCATCTCGCAGCCACGGCCCGCATGTTCCTGGCGCTTCGCCGAGACCGTTCACTACGCGAGATCAAGACACTCGTGGCCGCAGAACGACACGGCTACGGTTGGTCCTACCTGTCTGACGAGAGTGGCAGTCGCGCCGAGACCGCGTTCGCCCGCTTCGCAGAGATCGTCGACCGCCTTGCCCCAACCAGCTAACTATCGCTTGCAGCCGACCCGGGACGGGCGCATCATCGGCCGGCGGGCGAGCGCCGCTGTTAGCCAGACAAACCTCGACAGGGCACAGGAGTGATGATCGAAGCAGTCGTGTTCGACATGGACGGTCTAATGCTCGACACGGAGCCCCTGTACAAGGCGGCCTGGCAGTCGGGCTGTCGCGAGCTCGGATACGAGTTGTCAGACGCGGTCTACTCGACCCTTGTGGGTCGGCCGACCCCTGCGTGCGAGGAAGTGCTCCTTCACACGCTTGGCGCGGACTTTCCTCTCGATCTCTTCAGGCCCCGGTGGCCCACACTCTGGCGTGAGGCGGCCGCTCGAGACGGCATCCATCTGAAGCGGGGCCTCCTGCCGCTGCTGGAGTTCCTTCGGAAGCGCGAGGTGCCCATTGCGGTTGCGACATCGAGTGAGGCGCACTTCACCGACTTCAGCCTGGGTCGGGCTGGTCTGTTGGGGGCGTTTAACGCGGTCGTCACCGGCGATCAGATCGCGCATGGGAAGCCTGCGCCGGACATCTACCTCGCTGCCGCAACCCAGCTGGGCGTCGCGCCACATAACTGCGTCGCACTTGAGGACTCAGAGGCCGGCGCGGTTGCGGCCGCCGCGGCTGGCACGGTCACGCTTCTCGTTCCGGACTGGGTGCCGCCATCACCAGCGGCACGCCGGGCCGCAACGCAGGTCTTTCCGTCCCTGGTCGAGGCGCATGCGTTCATCGAGAGCCAGCTGCGCGCGACAGAGTCGGCTGGCTAACAGGCGGCTGCACGTGACCGCCGTCGGGGTAGGATCCGGGCACTTCGCCGCACGCGGGTGCGGCCGCAGCGAGTGAGTCGCAGCACGTTAGACAGCCAGGAACAAGACGAAGGATCAGAGACATGCTTGGCATTCGCGGACTTGATGCATTCGGCGCAGTGCATGCCGTGTTCGGCCTGCTCGCTCTCATCTTCGGAGCCGCGGTGTTGCTCCGCGCCAAGGGCACCGGCGTTCATCGCGGATTCGGGGGAGGGTACGTCGCAGCCATGACGTGCCTCAACGTCACGGGCCTGCTGATCTACGACCTGTATGGGCATTTCGGCCCGTTCCACGTTGCGGCACTGGTCAGCTTGGGGACGGTGGCTGCCGGGTATGTGGCCCTCTACCTTCGGCGCCCGCGCGCGACGTGGATGGAAGTGCACGCCATCTTCTTCTGCTGGTCCTATGTCGGTCTGTGGGCCGCGTTCGTCTCGGAAGTCGTTGTTCGGGTGCCTGGCGTGTCGTTCAACGGCGGGGCCATCGGCGGCAGCGTCGTAGCCACGCTGATTGGCGCCTTTCTCATTCACACGCGCGTACCGGCACTCGCAGCGCAGTTGAGGCGCATCAGCACTGTCTAACTGGCGGCTGCACTAGACCGCGGCCGATGCTCGCGGCTTCTGCCCCGGCAAGTGAGCCGCATACCGTTGTGACGTCACGCGCAACTCACGGACGTGTGGAACGGCCCCAACGCAAGGAGTGGGATCCAACATGAGCTTTGCTCTCAAGCGCAGCTAGCGTGACTGGTGTCGGGAGGCGTTCATCAGGCAGGGGCTGTTTTCGCTTCGCCCGCTGCCCGAGAACGATGCCGAAGCCGAGCGAGATGGGGAGAAAAGGCGAACCCCTGAGACGATCCGCCTCGAGCTCGAGGAGAAGCCGCGCGACTAGGCCGCAACCGGCTTCGCGCTGCTGGTGATGCCTCCCGGTAGGGACGACACGCAAGTACATCTCATGTGTGGAGACACTGAGGAGCGAAAGGAGCGATAGAAACCATGCGCTGGGGAGATCCCCTCATCGGGAGAGTCGAAATGTATGTCCTGGTGGTCGTTGCCGCAGTGCTGGCTGTGGCGTACATCGTCCAGGGTTCGACCGGGTAGCGGACGCGGCGGCGTGTGCCGCAATCGCCAGCTACGCCGGCCCAACATAGACTGGAGCCGACGGCACTGAACGCCGCGACTCAGCCCCACCATTAGGCGACATCATGCACATCAACCTCATCGTCGCTGTCGCAGTCGCGGCTGCAGTGTGCTCTCCACTCGAGTCCGTTGCCCAACAGAGACCGAGCGCGACACGAGTGGGTGCTGAGGAACAACGGGTTCTCTCTGCAGAAGACGAATACGTGGCAGCGGAAGTGACTCGCGACGAACCGGCTCTACGAAGGCTCGTTGATGACAGGTTCGTACAGAACTCGCCGAACGGCACAACCTCAGGCAAAGACGAACTGATACGAGCCGTACTCAAGCTGAGAATGCTGGGTCAGTCCATGCGCGAGCGTTCCGTACTTATCGAGGGTGACCTGGCGATCATTTTCGGCACCGCAGACATTCGGTTCGCCGATCCGGGCAAGGGGGATCGGGTCAGTTCGCAGCGCTACACGTCTACTTACGTGATGCGGGACGGCCAGTGGCGCATGCTGGCACTTCACATGCAGCGGCGTTCGCAACAGTAGTGATGCCAGAACAAGTCCTGCGCCCTTGCGTGCTGAAGCGTAAGTGTCCGGCCGCTGAACGGAGCTGTTAGGACTCTATGGCCCTCATCCCACCCTCTGAACACACGCTTCGGAACGGGCAGACGCTGACAATTCGCAGCGTTGTGCCTGACGACGCCGTCGCACTGATCGCCTATCTGCACGCGGTCAGCACCGAGTCCGAATTTCTGGGCTTCGGTCCCGGAGAGGTCAGCATGACGGTCGAGCAGGAGCGCGACTTCCTGGCTCACGTAGGCGCGTCTCAGGGCTCCGTGGCCATGGCCGGCCTCATCGGCGGCGACATCGTGGCGTCACTCACGTTCAACACCGGGTTCAAGTCCCGCACACAACACGTGGGTGAGGTCGGGATGACTGTAAGGCGGACACTGTGGGGCCAGAGCGTCGGCACCGCGATCGCGGGTACGTTTCTGGACTGGGCACGCCGGGAACCAAGCGTGACGAAGGTGAACCTTCGCGTGCGCACGGACAACCAGCGCGCGCTGGCCCTCTACCAGCGGCTCGGGTTCGAGGTGGAGGGCACGTTGCGCCGCGACATCCGCGTCGATGGCCAGTACTTCGACCACTACGCTATGGGTCTGTGTGTCGACTAACAGGCCGCTACAGGCGTCGAGTGGCTCGCCGTTAGATGGACGAGGAATCAGGGTGGAGTCCGAAGAGGCACTTCGAGCCGGGGTGACACGCCGGGCCTTGGATGGCACCGCCATCCAGTATCGGTTTGTGGCGAATGGCGACGATATCGACGCGCTGACCGAACTGCTGCACCGCGCCTATGCCGCCCTCGCCAAGGCGGGGCTGCACTACATGGCATCACACCAATCGGCAGAGGTGACCCGGCGACGCATGGCCAGGGGCGACACCATCGTGGCCCTCTCTCCTCCGGGCACGCTTATTGGCACGGTGACGCTCGCACGGGCGTCTGCCACATCCGGGTCTACGGTCTACGATCGGCCGGACGTGGCCAGTTTCGGTCAGTTCGGAGTCGAGCCGACATTACAGGGGATCGGCATCGGCTCGACGCTGCTCGGATTGGTTGAGGCGCTGGCGTTCCAACGCGGCGTGAGCTTCCTTGCACTCGACACATCGGAAGAGGCGGCGGCGCTGATTCG
The DNA here is from genome assembly GCA_021731095.1 of Acidobacteriota bacterium. GTDB lineage: Bacteria > Acidobacteriota > Vicinamibacteria > Vicinamibacterales > UBA2999 > JAKFYA01. The sequence goes on from JAKFYA010000178.1 coordinate 3,977, forward strand.
GTTCTACACCAGGCGCGGCTACAACCCGGTCGACTCCGTGCAGTGGCCGAACGTGAACTACCGGAGCGTGATCCTCTCGAAGGCACGGGCGCAGCTTCAACAGGTCATCTAACGATCGAAAGGATGCCGACACGGGCGCATGTCCGTGGCATCATGCGGCCGAGTCCGCTCGGTTCATCTGAATCATTGGGTCTCAGAGCAGCCAGCATGCGCACGCTTCCGGCGACCAGTCTCTGCCAGGTGGGCCGTCTCACCTTCGAGTACGTGATGGCTGGCACCGGAACGCCGTCCGTCGTGCTCATCAACGGCTCCGGCGGACCTTTTGCCTGACATGTGTTGGACCAGAGGCTCGTGGCGGTCATGGGCGGGCGCTTCCGTCAGACGGTTCTAGGAGATCAGGCATGCTTCAGTGGCTCAGGAAGCGGTTCGGCCGACAGGCAGTGCAAGAACCCAACGAGACCGGCGCAGGTGAGGATCACGGCGCGCTCGAAGGACCAGCGGACGTCCAGTCGATGTTCCCTCCACGCACCGTCTCGGACTCTGCGGCCTGGGACCGCTACTGGCAGGACCAGCTCTCGCACCAGTGGGCTGCATTCCTTCACCTGTTCGTCAGTGACGGCCTACTGGTCGACACCATGCGCGCCAATGGGCTGAGAACCGTGCTGTGTATTGGCAATGGCGTCTCGCAGGAGCCAAAGGCGATGGCGTGGGCGGGGTGTGAGGTGACCGCACTGGACATCTCACCGCTGGCGGCGCAGGTCGCCCGCGACGCCACTCCGCCGGAAGATTTTCTGGCTGGACTGGTTGACGGGAGATCAGGTGGCCTGAACGGGCATGTGGAATTCGTCGTCGGAGATATCTGTGATCCTGCCTGTTGTCCGGGACCGTATGATGTCGTGATCGACCAACTGGCTGCAGGCGACGGTGACACGATGTCCGTGATGCTGGGGACCCACGCCAAAGTCCGGGAGTTCACGCCCAAAGCCCTTGCGGCCGGTGGCACCAACTACGACAATCCCGAGGATGTCGAGTTCATGTACACACGCAGCTTCGTCGATCCGGATGGCCATGGGTGGGGGCTGCTCCACAGGGCGCCCCAGCCTGACGCCCCAGTGACGCCGGACGGTCAGCCGTGACTCCCATGCCGCTGGTGCTCATCGTCGTCTCACTCCCGCTGGCGTTCGGACTCGTGCCGAGGAACCGGATGTATGGCTTCCGCCTCCCGGCGACCATGACGTCAGATGCGGTGTGGTATCGCGCGAATCGCATCTGCGCCATCGCCATGATTGCCGTGGGCGTGCTCTGGTTGTCGCTGCAGTGGTTGCTGCCCCGGGCGATGCCGGGGCCGGGCGCTCAGCGCTGGGCCGATGGACTTGGATGGACGATGTGGGGCATGTCCATTCTGGCGGCGCTGTGGGCGTTTCGCCGACCGGCCTGAGCGCGACCGGGCAGGCCTTGCGCAGACGGCGCAATCAACCAGAACGGAACGTCACCAATGCCTGAGAACAAGACCAAGGCAACCCAGCTCAGTCCCGAACACTACATTGCGGCCATTGCCGACGAGGCGAGGCGGAAGGATTGTGAGGCGCTGCTGGCGCTGATGGCCAAGGCATCGAAGCAGCCGGCCGTCATGTGGGGCACGGCCATCGTGGGCTTCGGCGTCCACACCTATGACCTGGCGGGCGGGAAGACGGGGCAGATCTGCGCGGTCGGCTTCTCGTCCCGGAAGGGCGACATCTCCCTCTACGGAGTCACGGGCCATCCCGGCGCGTCTGCGCTGCTCGCGAAGCTCGGCACGCACACGCTCGGGAAGGGCTGCCTGTATGTCAGGCGCCTCACGGACGTGGACCTGAAGGTCCTCGCCACGCTCGTCTCGCAGGCCGTCAAATCAAAGCACGCCTAGCGCCCACCCGCGCGTGATGAGCGTCCAGGGGACCGCGCGCCGGCCGATGCGTGCCCGCGGTAGAGTAGCCTCATGAGCCTGCTGGGTCGCATTGTTCAACGACAGACCGAGCGTCAGTTCCGCGTGCCGTCTCCCTACCTCGGCCACCTGGGCGAAGCGTCACCGTCGGGTCTGTGGAAGTTCCTCCTCTTCCTTCCCGCGTCTGCGCATCGCGTGCGCGTGTCCCGGGACCTGTTCCACGCCGTGCGCCTGGTCGCCACCCGCCACGAGGACTGCGGCACCTGTGTGCAGATTGTGGTGAACATGGCGGTCGATGACGGCGTGGCGCCGCGAGTGCTGCGCGCAGTGCTGGACAGAGACATCGCCGGGATGCCCGAACCCGTGGCGCTGGCCGTCCGCTTTGCAGAGGGCGTGTTGGCGCGGGACGGGTCTGAGGATCAGGCGCGAACCGAACTGGCGCAGCGGTACGGCGCCCCCGTGGTGGCGGAACTCAGCCTGGCCATTGCCTCGGCCAGGGTGTTTCCCACTCTCAAGCGCGGAATGGGCTTTGCGACCAGCTGCTCTCTGGTAAGCCTGGACCTGGAGGGCCAGCGATGACCGATACGACCGCAAGGCCAGAACCCTGGCTCCGGGGCCCGGTGCCGGGCATTCCCGCGCTGCTGCAGCCGGCGGCGCACGCGTTCCAGATGGCGCAAGAGGACGTGACGGCAGCGCTGACCGGTCTGTCGCACGCGCAGGTCTGGTCCAGGCCGGGTGGCGTGACGCCGCTCGGTTTCCACGTGGTGCATCTGGCCGGCAGCACAGACCGCCTGCTCACGTATGCCAGAGGCGAGGCATTGTCAGACGCGCAGCGGGCCGCCATGCTGCGCGAACGGCACCTGAATGACGAGCAGCCGGCGGTCGAGTCCGTGCTGGCCGAGCTGGATGCGGCGCTCACCCGGGCGCTGGCGCAACTGGCCTCCACGCCGGAGTCCGTGCTGCGGGATGCGCGCGAGGTGGGTCGCGCGAAGCTGCCCTCCACCGTATTGGGCCTGCTGTTTCACGCCGCCGAGCACGCCTCACGCCATACGGGCCAGGTCGTCACCACGGCGGCGCTGCTGCGGGCGCCGGAGGGCTCACCTCAGCGCGGACTGACGTAGGCGCGCATGACGATGATTTTGCCGTTCGTATCGAACGTCATCACATCGACGACATCGATGATGGCGTTCGAAGGCCCCCCAAGCTCCGCCACCATCGGCATCGCGCCCTCGAGGCCCGTCACCACGATGCGCCCGGCCACCCGGACGTGATCCTTCAGACGCGGCGCGGCGCCCTTGTAGAAGGTTCGCACCGCGTCACGCCCAGAAATCGGCTTGTTCCCGATGGGGTCCTCAATGGTCGGGTTGTCGCCGTACAGCGTCATGATGCTGTCGGCGTCGCCTGCGTTCAGGAACGTGACGTAGTTCTCCATGGTCGTCCGGAGCTGCGCCGGAGGAGGAACTGGGCTCTTCCCACCCCCCTGCGCGTGGATCGACGGTCCGATGACACACAGGGCCACACCGAGAATCCCGATACCAACGCGAGTGCGCACAGTCGTCCTCCTGAGAGAAGCGGGTGGAAAGTGATGGTCAGTCTAGTCGCGGGTCGTGCCGGGCGCAACGGCATTCGAGGCCAGCCGATGGTCATTTGGTACTCTTGTCCCATGCGACCCCTTCCGACCTCCCGCGCGGCGGAGCTGATTGCAGCACTGGGCCTCACGCCTCATCCCGAGGGGGGCCATTACCGGGAACTCCACCGCTCGACCTCGCATGTGCAACCGCTGGACCCGCGGCCCCTCAGGCCGGCGCTCACGACCATCTACTTCCTGCTGGCCGAGGGCGAGGTGAGTCGCTGGCACCGCGTGGCCTCCGACGAGGTGTGGCACCACTTCGAGGGCGCGCCGCTCGAGCTGGTGGTCGCCGACCCGGCGTTCACGACCGTGACACACCACACGCTGGGCGCCGTGGCCGAGGGGCGGTCGCCGGAGCACGTCGTGCCCGCGGGAGACTGGCAGGCGGCCCGCTCCACCGGGGCGTACTCGCTGGTCGGATGCGTCGTCGGGCCGGGCTTCGACTTTGCCGACTTCCGGATGTTGCGCGACCTGCCAGGCGAGGTGGCGACCCTCACGCCACGACATCCTGACGTTGCACAGTTCCTCTAGCCCCCGGAGCGCTATCCTTAGCTCATGCCTCGCGCCCTCTCCAGAAAGCTGACCGGCCGGGAGCGCTCTGCGCGGGGCAACCGGTTTCTTGGCTATGCCCTGGCGTTCGTTGCCGGGGCCACCAACGCCGGGGCCTTCCTCGCCGTCCGGCAGTACACCTCGCACATGACCGGGCTTGTCTCGTCCATGGCCGATGCCGTGGCGCTGCACCAGTGGCACATTGTCGTTGCAGCCCTCGGTGGCGTGCTGTCGTTCATGGCCGGTGCCGCCCTGTCGGCCGTGCTGATCGTGTTCAGCCGGCGTCGCGGGCTCCAGAGCGAGTTCGCCGCCCCGCTCGTGCTGGAGGCCCTGCTTCTCGCACTCTTCGGCCTCATCGGCGGCCGCCTTGCGACGATTGGCGGCCTGGTGGTGCCGGCCACGGTCATGCTGCTGTGCTGCACGATGGGCCTGCAGAATGCCATCGTCACGAAGATCTCCAGGGCCGAGATCCGGACCACGCACGTGACTGGCATCGTCACCGACATCGGTATCGAGCTGGGCAAGCTGCTCTACCGCGGGCACCGCGTGAACGGCGAGCGGGCCCACCATGTGGGTGTGCGGGCCAGGCTGCGTGTGCTCACGGGGCTGCTGTCCGCCTTCTTCCTTGGCGGGCTGCTCGGCGCGCTGGGCTTCCAGTCCATCGGGTATCTGGCCACCGTGCCGCTGGCGCTCCTGCTGATGGCCCTGGCCTTTGCCCCCGTACTTGACGATCTGACGCCCGTCTGGCGGCGGCTGCGTCCCGGACACTAGCGCCCACGATCAGACACTCATCCCACTCTTCTGGAGGCAGCATGCAGGTCACCACGACACCGAACATCGAAGGCAAGCGCATCACGCAGTACTGCGGCCTGGTTGCTGGCGAGGCCATTCTCGGCGCCAACCTGTTCAAGGAC
>JAKFYA010000481.1 GCA_021731095.1 Acidobacteriota bacterium
CGGCAGCAACGGCGCGGCCTCCGGTGCGTACTGGTAGTTCCGGACCCAACTGTGGTTGTAACCCGCGCAGCTGAGCGTCTGCATCGTCGCCCCATAGATGGCCTCGAGGCACATGCGGGTCGCGGTCGCGTGCATGTGGGGCTCGAAGTTCATCAGGCGGCTGTTCTCGGTCAGCGTGTAGTACGCCTCGATACGCTGGTTCGCCGTGTTCCCGGGCAGGTCGATCTCCGTCGTGCCGAAGAAGATTCCGCGGAAGTCGATCTTCGGCTTGTAGCCCCTGGGGTGGAAGCGCAGCCCGATCTCCAGCCGTGCCTTGGTCTTCCGGCCGTTGGCGTGGAGGTGATTGTTGTTGAACGAGATCGACGAACCCGCCTTGAGCATGCGGCCGGCATCCGGGTCGAAGAGGTCGCCGTTGCGGCCCACCTCGTGCGCCGGCAGACTCGAGCTCGGATCGGGTGCGACGCCGGGCGGCGGGATGACCGTGACCGACGCGTGATGGAAGACGTTCAGGCCGCCCACCGTGGTCCGCGTGCTGCTCTTGCCCGGCGGGATGTCGTTCACCTCGCGGATCTCTGACGACGCGATGTAGCGGTCCTCGGTGAGCCCGGTGGGCACGGCACCGAGCTGTCCCCACCAGTCCGGCTGCGTGGCGTCGACCGTCACATCCGAAGAGGGCACGATCAGATCAGGTGTGCCGAGCGCCCACTCTCGTGCCTCAGCGAACTTCTTCGGTGCCGGCATGTCTGCGGGATTGCCTTCTGGCGCGCCGGCGTCGACCCAGCGGCCGATCATGGCGATCTCCGCGTCGCTGAGCGACGGGTCGGCCAGGAACGTCTGGATGCCGATGTTCTTCTCGATGTACCAGGGGGGCATCTGACGGAGCGAGGTCTGCTGCCGGATCGCCCTCGCGAAGGGGCGCACCTGTTCGTAGGTCAGCAGCGACATCGGCGCGATGGAATCTGGTCGATGGCAGCTCTGGCAGCTTCGCTGCAGGAGTGGGGCAATGTCCTTGGTAAAGGTCACCGGCCCGGAATCCTTCTCCGCCGCGGCGGCAGGGAGGACCGCTCCTGCAGACAGCATCAGTACGCACAGCCCACTGAACACGACCGACTGGATTCGGCTCATCAGAACTCTCCTCGGTGACCGCGTGACGTCCGGCTGTGGAGTGTACGCGCTGAGGGGGGAGTGCCGTCACTCCCCCGTAGGAGGGATACGCGTGGTCCGGCCAGTCGGTCCACCTGCTCTCCCCGCCAGCATCCTGGCAAGTGGGCTACTATCGGGGCCGCGAATTGACGGGGGCGGAGTCTGGCGCCGCCCCTCATGTGCCACCCGGCGGTGGCGAGGAGATGAGATGTCGAAAGGTGCCGTTGCAGTGGTGGTCACGATCCTGGCGGCGCTCGCGGGTGCCGCGCCGGCTGCGGCGCAGGTGAGTGCGCTTGCGAGCCAGGATTACATCGAAATCCACGAGCTCTACGCTCGCTACAACCATGCCATGGACCTTGGTATCGGGGCGGGGCAGGGTGTGGCCGACACCTTTACCGAAGACGGCGTGCTCAACAAGACGACCGTGGGCCGACAGGCGCTTGCCGAGTTGGCCAGGCGTGCCGGCGGGGGTCCCCGCCGCCATATCACGACGAGCATCGTGCTGACGCCGACCGCCGAAGGGGTCAAGGGAGTGGCGTACTACTTTCTGGTCGACGCCAGCAGCAAGGAGTTCAACCTGATCCAGGGGGGGCAGTACGATGACCTGATCGTCAAGACCCCCAAGGGATGGCGATTCAGGACGCGCCAGACCATTCCCGTCGCTCCCGCAGCACCCGCGGCACCTCGCTAGGTCCGTGTCATCCCCCCATCGGTGAATGGCAATGCCGGATTCGGGCGTGTAAAATTCGGTCGTCTTTCCCTGTCGAGCTCGGGGCACCTGGAGCAGTCCATCCTGGTCGACGAGTGGAAGCGGGCCGTGTACTGCAGAAGTGATGCAGTAGAGTCAAGGCCGGACACTGGGGCGCGGCCGTCAGCGCCAGGAGTCCGGGCATCGCAAGTCTTCGTGGCGCGCCCATCGCCGGGCCGAGCCAGCAGGAAACCAGTCCCATGCTCACCAGAGTTGTCATCACGGGAGCGAACAGCGCGGTCGGGCAGGCGCTGCTGCGCCGCCTCGCTCAGCACCCCGCCCTCGTGCTCGTTGCCGCCGTCCGGTCGGAGCGTGCCATGAAGGACCTCCCATCGCTGCCTCCTGACCAGCGTGCACGGATCGACTACGACGATGCCGCAAGTCTACGCGCCGCTTTCACGGGTACTGACGCCGTCGTGCATCTGGCAGGCACGCTCATCGAGAAGCCCGGATCGACGTACGAAATCGCCAACGTGCAGACCACCCGCGCCGTCGTGGCCGCGGCCAAGGCTAGCGGCGTTCGCAAGCTCGTGCTGGTCAGCGCCATCGGCGCCGACGCGAAGTCGGGCAACCGCTATTTCCGGACGAAGGGACAGGCCGAAGACGCCGTGCGCGAGAGTGGGCTGGCCTACACCATCCTGCGCGCGCCGCTCCTGCTTGGACCCGGCACAGAAGGTACGGCTGCCGTGGAACGGCATCTGCGGAAGCCCACCGTCACGCTGCCGGGGGGCGGCGCGAACTGGCAGCAACCGCTCTATGTGGACGACCTCGCCCGCGCCGCGTTGGTCGCTGCCAGTCTGTCCGTCGCGAAGGACGCCACGCTTGATCTGGTGGGCCCTGAGGCGATCCGCGAGTGCGACATCATCACGCGGACGGCGGCGGCCAGCGGCCGCGCCGTCACCATCAAGTCGCTGCCGGTGGGACTGCTGCGCCTGATCCTGCAGGTGCAGGGTCTCTTCAAGAAGGGCGGGTTCACGGCTGAGGTCCTTGACGTGATTACGGCCGACACGAAGATGAATCCGTCCCTGGCGACGCAAGTGCTCGGGTTTCCCCTGACCGGGATTGACACCATGATTGGGCGCGAGTCCGAACCCGCGCAGCGAGGATGAATCAGTGACTCAGGTTGCTCCCACGGCTGGTGCCGTGTCCGCACGTCCGTCTGCTCCACTGTGGCAGAAGCTGCTGCCCTTCGTGATCACGGCCGTGTGCCTCGTGATCCTCTACTCGCGTCTTGAAGGCGCTGCCGCTCGCCAGGGCATGGGCCTCGTGCCATACCTCGCAGGCATCTTCGCCCGTGTGAGCTGGACCCGCTGGCTCGCGTTGATGATTCCGTACTGCGTCTTCTTCTTCCTGATCGATACGCTGGTTCTCTGGAAGGTCGTCAACTGGTTCAACACCAGCATTGGCTACGCAGAGCTGATCCCCGTGCGCGGCGCGTCCTACATCCTGTCGATCGTCAACGAGCAGGTGAGCAAGGGCGCCGTGGGGCTCTATCTCAACCGCCGCGCGAACGTGCCGGGGTGGGAAGTCGGCTCAAGCATGCTTTTCATCATGGTGTGCGAGATCTACTACCTGCTCATCTGGGCCACCATCGGCGTGCTGGCCCAGTGGGACAAGTTCCCGGAGGTCTTCCACGCGATTCCGACGATTGCGGTGGGCGCGGCGATCTTCTTCATCGTGGCGCAGCTGTTCTTCTCCGGCAAGATCGGGAAGGGCATCGCACTGCGTGACAAACCGCTCTTCCATTCCTTCCGCAAGGCGACGGTGTGGAATTACCTGGCGGTCGTGCTGATGCGGTCGCCAGCGCTGATTTCTGCAGCCGTGGTGTACACGCTGGCGCTCAGGCTGTTCGGCGTCGAAGCGCACTTTGGCGAAATGCTCGGGTATCTGCCGGTGATCTTCTTCGGTGCCGCCACGCCGGGCCCGATGCGGTCGGTCGCGATTCTGCTCTGGGTGCTGCTCTTCCCCAACAACCCTGGCGAGATGACCGCCTTCGGCTTCGTCCAGCACAATTTCTTCATTCTCTTCAACGCCGGGATGGGGCTCATCTTCATCAAGCGTGCAACGAAGGACCTGTTCGGTCCGGCGTCAGAGGCCAAGGCCTAGCGGCCAACTGGCCGGCGGTCAGGCCGCCCGTCTCTCTGTCGATCATTCACGACCCGCATCGGGTGATGCGGGCCGTGTCATGTACCGACGTACCGAGAGGGACGTTAGAAGCCATTCATGTCCGTAATGTGTCGGCGCATGTGAGCAGGGGAGACCTGCGCGTCTGGAACACGTCGGCAGTGAGCGGCACGAGCGTTGGAGAAGGGGGGCGGGGACCAGCGACGGACGCCGCGTCCGGGATAGAGGGCAGGTGCGGACAGACCTGGGCCGGGCGGGTGAGAACCGACGAACGCGGTTGTGCCCCCCGGCCCGCCGGTGAACGACGCTACTTGGTCTTGGCGCGCAGCGCCTGAACGTCTTTGGCGCTTCGCACGACGAAATTGCCAACGCGGTGGGACGGACCCGAGGCCGAGATGAACTGCAGGACGCCGTTTCGCTCGTCCATGTGGTTCTGATGCTGAGCCATGCCCTTGGTGGGGTAGCTGTACATCGTCCAAGTGCCGGATGCGGGATCTTTTCGACCCATCTCGTCTGAGTTCTGGAACGTGACCCAGGCACGGCCCTAGCTGTCGACCGCGGCTTCGTACGGGTTCATCCCCGACGATGGCACGGCGAGATACTTCAGGGCCTTGGTGCGCGTGTCGATCCGCACAAGTGAGTTGCCGTCGAAGTTCGGCACCCAGAGCGTGGGGCTCTTCAGATCCGCGTAGGGCCGGCGCGGCGACTGCTTGCCGCCGATGCCGGGCTGCGGGATCTCCTCGCCATCCGCGAAGTCGCCCGGCTTCACGTACTCGGTAGGGAACTGCGTCGGCAGCTTGATCTCGGTGACCTCGCCAGGCGCGCCGTTGCCGTGGGCGAGGATGCCATCGTTCACGCCGGTCCACAAGCCGTTGCCGTCGGCAATGCCGTAGGTCATGCTGCCGTCGGAGAAGGGAACTGCCTGAACGCCTTCGTCCGAGGGTCGAAGCGAAGGGCGCCACCCTTATGCATCGTTCCGCTAGCCGCCCGGATGAAGCCTTTGGCGTCTCCTCCGAGCCAGCCGCTGACCCGTGTCATGTCGGATGGAGGTGTGATGCTCTCCACCGTGCGTGACTTCGGTCCGATGATACCCATCGTGCCGTCGAGATACGCGATGCGCGACGCATTGAAGTAAATGCGGCCGTCGGGCGCGGGGAAGACTCCGTGCGCTGTGGCGATCCCGGTGCCGTCCCGGAGAGGGACGGCGAACTCGGACACGTCGCCCGTGGCGCCGTCGACCCGCACGACCGTCCGCTTGCCGGGAGAGCCGGGTACCGTGATCCAGATGTTGCCGCTGTCATCGGCCGCCGCGTCGTGCATGCCGCCGCCGCCCCCCTCATACTGGACGTCATATTCGTAGACCACCGGCAGCGTCGCCTCACCCTTCGGCCGGAAGTTCTGTGGCTTCATGGGCGACGGTCCGGGGCCGCGCATCTCGGTGAGGTAGGTGGCCAGTTCCTTCTGCGCCGGAGTGAGCGGCTTGGTGTTGCTGGGGTTGAACCCGTTGGTCATCGCTCCGACCATGACTTCCCAGCCGTGCTGGTCGAAGCGGTCGCGCATCACCGTGGCCGTCTCGTGGCAGTACTTTTACATCGTCTGCAGCAGCACCTTGCCGCGCCGATGCTCACGCGTGTTCTCGGGCAGGGAGGCCAACACCTGATAGCCGGACAACTGCCGGATGATGTCGGTGGTGTCAGCCAGCGTGAAGTGCACGCGAGGCGTATCGCCGGAGAGCGTGGCCTTCGAGTCGCCGCGTTCAAGTCCGATGGCCTGCGCCCATACTTTGTAGTTGTAGGCGCTCATCTCGGGGAAGAAGAAGTGCCCGTCCGCCTGGCTGTACACGGACGTGGTAATCGGGGACCCCGGCTTCTGCGCCGAGACGGCGACCCCCTCAAGCGGGGTGCCGGAAGGGGACGTGACGCGTCCGGTGAGCAGGGGCTCTTGTGCTCCCCGGGGCCGAGAGCGACGGCGCGAGCAGAACGCTCGCGATGCCAGTGGCCACGACGGCTGTGAACGGGGTGCGCATCTGCATCGGTCGCTCCCTTTCGCCCGCCCGCGGAATCGCGAGCTTGGTCATGCGCTGGTCGACGGTTTTCGGGGACGCCGTCACCTGCTCGATCTCGTCGGGCGTGAGGGCGAGCCTGTACGCCGGCATGCTGGCGCTGCCGTTGGTGATCTTGTCTCGCAGCTTGGCCTCATCGACCGCTTGTGCTTTGCTGAGCAGCGGGCCGAAGGTTGAGGCGCGCCGTGGCGCGCCAGTGCCCGCGCCAAGACCAATTGTGGTCGCCTGGTCCTGCCCGACGTGAAACATGGCGCATCACGTTTGGAAGATCTTCCGGCCGGAGATGTCCGCCGGAGTTGGTTGTGGCGACTGCGCGTGCAGGGTGGTACCGATTACCGCGAACTGCGCGAGGACGAGGAGCGTTCGGAACACAGGCTTTCCCCTCTCGGAAGAAGTCAGCAGTCAGACTACCCGACACCTCCCGAAAGGGGATCCCCTCATGGAGGGACGAGCCTGTCTACCTGCGGCGGTTACTTCAGCCTGTCGGCCACCTTGGCAATGCCTGCTTCCGCGCAGGCGCGGTCCTTGGCGGGCGACGGTGCGCCGCTCACGGACACGACCCCGGCCAGGGCGCCGCCGACCATGATCGGAACCGCGCCCCCCGCGTCGATGCCGGCGACGAGTTTGCCGCCGAGGACGCCAATCATCCCGCCATACGCACTTTTCTGCGGGGTGGCGCCCTTGACCATCACCGGCGCCCCGCCTGGCGCCAGGCCCGATGGGAAGCCCGTCAGGAGGACGCTGTTGATCTTGGCCTGGGCAAAGTCGAGGTTGGTCTGGCTCGTCCCCTCGTCGCGAAGCTCGACCTTCGCCACATTGGCCGCGTCCACCACCAGGACGGAGACCTTGAGGCCGTCCGCCCGGCACTTCGCGACGGCTTCGTGTGCGATCATTTCGGCCACATCAAGCGGCAGTTGAGGTGAGGCGGGAGCCGGTTGCTGCGCGAAAGCTGTCGCGGCGGCAAGCACCAGCGCGGCGGAGAACCCAATGGTCTTCATGTTCATCTCCTTGGACCTGGGAACCGGAAAGAGTCCAGCCGCCAGAACGCGGGTGATTCTAGCGTGGTCCAGAGCTGGTGCATCCCCTCCATTGGGGGATGCGACTTTTGTCGCCCGGACATTACCCTCTAACCGGTCCATCATGTCTCACTCGCGGAATTCCTCAAGCTTTCGGCTAGCTACACGGCTGCCCCTTCTGGTTCTGTTCGCCTGGTTCGTGTCGGTGGCTCTTGCCCACGCGGCGCCGGACCTTCGGCTGGTCACTGCGGCGAAGGGGCGGGATTGGGCGAGCGTCCGGGCCCTGGCCTCCAAAGTGGACGTGAACACGCGGGACGCCGACGGTGCCACGGCGCTCCTCTGGGCGGCCCAATGGGACCACCTGGCAACAGCCGAAACGCTACTGGCCGCCGGTTCTGACCCCAACGCTGCCAATGTCTACGGCGTGGCGCCGTTGTACTTTGCGGCCAGCAACGGCAGTCCCGCGCTCACCGCCCTCCTGATCAAGCACGGCGCCCGCGCCTCAGCCATGCTCCCGACCGGTGGTACCGTGCTGATGACGGCGGCACGGAGCGGCAAGGCCGCCGCGGTGCGCACGCTTCTGGCTCATGGCGCCGACGTGAATGCGCGGGAAGAGACGCGCCATCAGTCGGCTCTGATGTGGGCAGCGGCGGAGGGGAGCGTCGAGGCGATGAAGGTCCTCCTCGAAGCCGGTGCGGACGTGAAGGCCCGGTCGAAGGAGATCGATTTCCGCAACTACGAACCGATGCGCGGCGGGTCGGCCATTGGTGATGTGGCCAACGGCGTTGAAGTGGAGTTCTCGCCGCTGTTCTTTGCGGTGCGAGCGGGTCACTTGGAGGCAGTGAAGCTGCTGCTCGACAAGGGCGCGGACATGGACGAGACCCTGCCTGACGGCACGAGTGTTCTGGTGGTGGCTGCCATCAATGCACAGTGGGAAGTGGGGACGCTCCTGCTGGCGCGTGGCGCCAACCCGAACGCGGCCAAGCAGGGGTGGACAGCGCTGCACCAGGTCGCCCGGACGCGTTCGTACAATCTCGGCAACGTGCCGCACCCCCAGTCGGCGGGTTCGGTGTCGAGTCTGGACTTCGCGCGTGAACTGCTGAAGCGTGGAGCAGACATCAACGCGAAGATGACCAAGGAAATCCGCAACGATGGCTACCGCTTCACGATGAGCCGCATCGGCGCGACTCCGTACCTGGTAGCCGCGAAAGGCGCAGATGCCCCTCTGATGCGAATCCTCGCAGAGAAAGGCGCTGACACGCTGGCGGCCAACGAGGCTGGCACGACGCCTTTGATGGCGGCCACGGGTGTGGATCTCGCATTCCTGGGCGAGGACACCGGGTCGCACGCCGATGCCACTGAGGCCGTGAAGGTGGCGCTTGAGTTCAAGCATGATCTGAACGCGCAGAACAAGAACGGCGACACGGCGCTCCACGGCGCCACACGCCGAGGCGCCCTTCCGATTGTGGAGATTCTTATCGCCAAAGGCGCGAAGCGCGACGCGGCGAACAAGCGTGGGTGGGTGCCGCTGACCGTGGCGCTTGGCTACAAGGGCGGCAAGTCGCTCTTCCTCAATGAGCAGCGTCAGCTCGATGCGGCGGTCGTCCTGTATAAGGCCATGCAGACCCGCAATCTTCCGATCAACGAAGATGATGAGGCCCTGGCTCTTATGCGAGCCTCAACCGGAGAGACCCTCGCATCACGTTGAGCTGAGCGAACAACGGCGATACATCGCGGCCGCTCCGGTCTTCCGGGGCGGCCGTTTCACTGTACGGGCAAGGGCCCGTTGAGCGAACCACCGCACGCGAGTGCACCTGCCGCGGTCGGGGAAGCCCTGTACGCAAAAAGGGCCAGCGCAGG
>JAKFYA010000133.1 GCA_021731095.1 Acidobacteriota bacterium
AGGCACCGGTGTGGTGCTGGCGACCCGCGGGCGCGAAGTGCGCCTGAGCAGCGGCACCGAGGTGACGACCTCGCTGACTGCGCCGCTGACGGTTCGGAGTGCGGGCTAGCCCGCTACGGGGAGAGTTGGTACCGGTACGGGGATTCGAACCCCGGTCCCGTGGCTGAGAACCACGTGTCCTGACCCCTAGACGATACCGGCACGCTGGGGAAAAACCAATGATACCTGCTCGGCCTCTGAGCCGCAACAGGATCGTCGCCCTCAGCGTGTCGTCTCAGCGCCGCGAGGATTTCGCGCCGTCGCGGTAGCCTGACTCGTAGCCCTGACGGAATCCTTCGCGGAAGCTGTCGCGGTACGCGTCCTTGGGGCCATAGCCGGAGAAGTAGCCTTCGTCGGCGCGGCGGTAGTCCTTGTGTCGCACGGGATCGTACCGGTCGCGGTCGCGGCCATCATCAAACCCGCGCCGGAACCCTTCGGCCATTCCCTGCGCCACGGCAGGGTCGCGGTGGCTGGCACCACGTCCACGGTCGTGGTCTCCCTTGCGATTGTCGCGTCCCAGGGGCCGGCGCGCCTCCCCACCACGGTTCGCATACGCGGCCTGATATCCATCGGCATATCCGCGCCTGAATTCGCCACTGCCGCGACGGCCCTGACGGACGGACTCGGACGGGCGGCCATCCCGGCCGTCCCGCGCGTCGCGCAGGCCATCGGCATAGCCGGCGCGATAGGCCCGGTCGTACTCGCTCAGCTGCGGCCGCGCCTCGCGCCACCACTCGGGTCCCTGCACAGGGCCACTCACCGGGTGCGGACCTCCAGCCGGGCCCGCTGCTGGCGCGGGACCAACAGGACCGGTCATGCCGGACAGTGTGATGAGGGCGAGGAGCGTTGGTAGCGAGAGCATGGTGTCTCCTGTGGGGATGTGCTGGCATCATGTGCAAGCGACGCGCCACCGGTGCCTGGCATTTTCCCACTGTTTTGCACGGGCGGACCAGACGGTTCGTGCCCTGCCGTCCAGGCCGGGGGACACCGCCGCCTTCGCCGGAGGACGCCGGCCATGCTAGCGTCAGACGCCATGGTTCACGTGCTCCGCACCATTGATGCCCACGCTGCCGGCCAGCCGCTGCGGCTGGTGGTCGCCGGGCTGCCAACGCCCCGTGGATTCACGATGCTGGCGCGGCAGGCCTCCATGGTCCGACAGGCGGACCATCTGCGCCGGGCGCTGATGCTGGAGCCGCGTGGCCACGCGGACATGGCCGGCGCGCTGCTCACCGAGCCGGTGTCGGAGGGCGCGCATGCCGGCGTGCTCTTCATGCATGCTGGCGGGTTCTCGCCCTTCTGCGGCCATGGGCTGATGGCCGTGGCGACCATCGCGCTGGAGCGTGGCCTGATCACGACGCGTGGTGGCAGAGACACGTCGGTGGAGACGCTCCAGTTCGACACCGTGTCGGGACCCGTGTCCGTCCGGGCGCACGTGCGTGACGAGGGAAGTGCGTGCCGCGTGACGGGTGTCACGCTGGTTTGCGCACCAGCCTGCGTGACCCGGGCGGGTGAGCCGGTGCGGGTGGCATTGCGTGACGGCGTGCGCGAGGCGCGCGTGGATGTGGCATTCGCCGGTGGCTACTACGCGATGGTCGACGGCGAGTCGCTCGGCGTGGCGCTGATGCCCGACGCCGTGCCCGACCTGCGCCGCGCCGCGGCCACCATTGTCGAGGCGCTGGACGGCACAGACGCGCTGTCGCATCCGCAGCACACAGGCCCTGGATCGCTGGAGGGGGTCGTGTTCACCGGTCCGCCCGGCGGTGCCGACGTGCATCTGCGCAGCGTGACCGTCTTCGCGGATGGGGCCGTGGACCGTTCGCCCTGTGGGGGCGCCACAGCTGCGGTCATGGCCGTGCTGAGCGCGATGGAACTGTTGCCCCCCGGCGAACCGTTCGTGCACGAAAGCCTCATCGGCACGCGGTTCGTGGGACGCATCGCCGGACTGACCCGCGTGGGTGACCTGCCGGCCATACGGCCCGAGGTGGACGGGGCGGCCTGGATCACCGGCGAGCACACCTTTCTCGTGGACGACGCGGACCCCTTGCGTGAGGGGTTCCACTTTCCAGCCCCGCCCGATCGGACCGAGCGCAAGGCCCGCCAGGTGTCGGCCAGACGGCCAGCCGCGGCGAAGCGTCGGTGAACCGATCCCTGGCAGTTCTCAAAACCTCAGCAAATACGCCCATTTCTGCCTGACAGGCCGGTCAGCCCCTGGGCAACCGGTTTGCTCTGTGCAGTGGCGTGACTGCTGTTGCTGCGCCCGAAGACCTGCTGCTCGTGAACCTGTCGGCCTGGGAGCCGTCCCGCCGACCGCAGATTGACCTGCCTCCCCACGGCGCCGGCCGTGTGGACCTGTCGCACGGGTACGAGCGTGCCACCGTGCTGACACCTGGCGGGGCGTCCATTCGCCTGCATCCATCGGACGACCCAGTCGGTGCGGCCGAGGCGTTCCTGGATCAGGTGGGCGACGTGCCCGTGCTGGTGATGGTGGGGCTGGGGCTCGGCTTTGTGCTGGACGGGCTGGAGCGCCGGAACAGTGCGACGCGCGTGCTGGCCATCGAACCGCTGCCAGCGATTGCGCGCGCGATGCTGGCGCGGCGCGACTGGCGCCCCTGGATCACCTCAGGCCGTCTGACACTGCTGGTCGGCCCGACCTATTCAGGCGCTGCCGATGCGTGGCGCGTGCTGCCGGGCAGCGGGACGCCGGCGCCGGTGTTCACCATGCCGCTGCTGGCGCGCGAGTTCCCCGAGGCCGCAGCGCAGGCGCGGCGGGTCGCCGGTCAGGCGCAGGTGGGGGCGGAGAAGAACGAGGCCGCGCGGCGCCGCTTTGCCGGGCCGTATCTGCTGAACACGCTGGCCAACCTGCCCGTGATCTCGGCCGAAGGCGATGTGGCGGCGCTGACGGACCGCTTCGCTGATGTGCCTGCCGTCGTGGTGGGAGCCGGTCCGTCGCTGGACCGTAACATCGAGGAACTGCGCCGGCTCGACGGGCGCTACCTGCTCATTGCCGTCGACACCGCCACGCGTGCGTTGCTGGCCGCCGGGCTCACCCCGCACCTCGTGGTCGCGGTGGATCCGAGTGAGGCGAACGCACGCCACCTCAGGAACCTGCGGGCGCTGCGGGGCGCGTGGTTCGTGGGCGAGCCAAGCCTGGACCCTGAAGTCTTTGCGCAGTTTGCCGGGCGCACCTTCACCTTCAGAGTGTCGAATCATCAGCCGTGGCCCTGGCTGGCACAGCAGGGGCACGACCGTGGCGAGCTGAAGGCGTGGGGTTCCGTGCTGACGACGGCCTTCGACCTGGCCCAGCGGGCTGGCTGCAATCCGATTGTCTTTGCCGGGGCAGACCTGGCCTACACCGGCGGCGCGCTCTATTGCCGCAACACGGTGTACGAACCGGAGTGGAGCCACCTCACCACCGACGAAGCGCGCGCGCACGAGTTCCGCGACTTCATCGCGGCGAAGGGACAGACGGTAGAGCAGGACGTGAACGGCGCCGAGGTGCTGAGCGCGCCCCGGTTCCTGCAGTTCCGCGACTGGCTCGTGGGTCAGTCGCAGCAGTCCACGCGTCGCATCCTGAACGGCACGGGGGCTGGCATCCTCATGGGTGGCCGCATCGAACAGGTACGTTTGACCGACCTGGACCTTGAGGCCCAGCCGGGTGGTCATGCGGGCCTGCGAGCGCGGCTGGACGACGCCTGGCATGCGCGCGACACTTCTCGGCCGGACGACCGTGCGCGCCTGGTGGCGGGCCTGTCGCAGCTCACACCGAACACCGTCGCGACGTGGACCGCCTTCACGCTGGATACCGTGACGGGCCAGCAGATCGTGGCGCGTCTCGGGTCGGCGCCAGAGGCATTGGCCGGCGCCGAGGGCACGCGGGCGCTCGGTCACATGCTCCAGGCCTTCTACGACGCGCATGCGCAGACGCCCGAACAGGCACGCGACACCGCGCACGCGAACTACGAGCAGGCAGCCCGCAAGGCCCCGGCCACCCAGGCGCACCTGCTGCTGGAGTATCTCGAGCGGACCTATCCGGTGGACGCCGGTGGCACCGTGCTCGCACGCCTCGGTGCCGCAGCGTCGAGCCTGGACACGCTGCGCGTGCTGGATGTGGGCTGTGGCGTGGGTCGGCTGATGGTGCCCCTGGCCCAGCGCGGCATCCGCGTGGACGGCGTGGATGTCAGCGGGCGCATGCTGGACGTGGCCCGTGAGAACCCGCAGCTCGCAGCTTGCGAGTTATTCCTGTCGAACGGGAGTGACTGTGGCGCAGCCGAAGACGGCGCCTACGACATCGTCTACTCGCATCTCTGCTTCAGGTACCTGCCGTCGCGACGTCTGCGGCGCGACCTGCTGCGGTCCATGGCGCGTGCGCTCAGGCCGGGCGGGCTGCTGCTGGTCCAGCTGCGCTTCTATCCCGGTCTGACGGCAGACACGGTGCCGGCGCCGCATGTGCCGTGGAGCGCAGACAACTTCGAGGCGACGGTGAGCAACGGCGAGGCCGATGCCTACCTCACCCCGGACGAGCTCTCGCTGCTGTACGCGGATGTGCGTGAGCACGTGTGCGACGTGCGCCTGCAGTTCGTTGATGTGCCAGGCACGGACGCGGCGGCGGTGGACCTGATGGTGACCGGTCGCCCGCTGGCCGGACTGGCCGAGCGGCTCTACGACCGGACGGCGACGGCAGAGTCGTTGCTGCTCGGAGAGGTGCGCCAGGCCTAAGGGAGGGTCGCTCTCGCAGGTGCGAAGCGCGGGGCCCTGAGGCCCCGCGTGCAGAGACTAGAAGTTGCCGGCGGTCTTGAGAATGTTCTGGGCTGGGACGTTCAGCGCGATGTCCAGGCTGATGCGGGCTTCGCGCGACAGGGTCTGGCCCGCCAGCTCCAGCACCGCCTGCTCATGGCGCTGCGGAATCACGATGACGCCGTCGCCGTCGGCAAAGACCAGGTCGCCCTGGTCAACGTGCTGCCCGCCAATGGTGACGGGGCCTCCCATCTCGGCCACGGTCGCGCGCCGGCGCACATCCACGCAGAACGTCTCGCGGGCGAACACCGGAAAGCCCAGGCGCCGCACGGCGCCAGAGTCGCGCGTGGCACCGTCCACGATGGCGCCGACGGCACCGGCACGAATGGCGAGGCGCGCGTTGAGGTCGCCGAAGTAGGCGAAGTCCGGCACGCCGTTCTCCACCACGATCACGTCGTTTGCCACGATGGTGTCGTAGGTCTGCAGCGCGCTGTAGATGCCGCGGAAATCTTCGCCTTCGTCGAGCGGGCGCAGCTTGAGCGTGTTGGCCCGGCCGAGGATGGTGGCCTCTGGCGTGTTGGGCCGCAGGCCGCGCACGGCACTGTGCACGCCAAGCTGGTCAAGGATGTCCGACAGCACCGGGCTGGTGAGCTCGCTCTTCAGCGTGCGCAGCGTGATGCGTTCGCGTTCGCGCTGGCCCGAGGCGACGAAGTTGGCCAGTTCGAAGTCGGCCGGCGTGTTCACGTCGATGGTTTCAACGGGCGTGGCGTCCAGCAGGAAGACACGGTTGCCGAAACGACGCTCGGTCGCCAGCGCGGTCTCGCGCCGCACGGCATAGAGGCTCATCGCTTCAATCGTGGTGGCTGGCAGGTCCACGCTGTTGGGAATACGGCCATGGCCGTATGCGGGCTGCCCATCCTGCCAGAGATACTGCTTCTCCTTCCGCACCAGCGCCACCGAGTCGTACCGTCCGTCGGTCTTCAACACGCGAATGGCCCTGTCGACCGTCTCGGCCTTCACGAAGGGCGCCGTGCAGAGCGCCTGCACGTAGATGTCGGCCTCGATGTGGCGCACCTCGTTCATGAACAGGGCGTGGCCGTCGGTGGCATTGGTGGCCAGGAAGCGGTTGCGCACCAGGCGCTTTACCGGCAGGTGCCTGGCAAGCTGGGCAATCTCGTCAGACTCGGTGTCGAGGTAGACCTCGTCCACCTCGGTGCAGCGGAGCAGCTTCTCGAGCGTATGGAGGACGAGCGGCTTGCCGTCCAACAGCTTCGCGTTCTTGTTCTCGACGCGTTCGCTGGAACCCTTGGCCGGCACGATGGCGACGGTCTTCATCGGACTGCTCCGTTATGATGGCGGCGGAGACTCGCCGCATGAGAATTGCCGTTCAGCTCTTTGGCCATCTTCGAACCTTTCGCCAGTGCGCGGTGACGCTGCGCCGACATCTGCTGGACGCCTATCCGGATCACGACGTCTTCCTCCACACCTGGGATCAGGTGGACCACGCCACCACCACCCACCACGCGTTCTCCGCAGGCACCTCGCCGGTGGATGCCGATATTCGCGCGGCCATCGACGAGCTCTATCGCCCGGCCGCCGTGCGGATCGACCGTCAGGAGCCGCAGGACGAGGGTGAACTGGCCTTCGCCAGCGGCACCCGCATGGCTGTTACGGGCATCCGGCACATGCTGTTGAGCATGTGGCGTGCCAACCAGTTGCGCGAGGCGCACACCTCGGCCACGGGACGGAGATACGACGTGGTTGTGGCGACGCGGCCCGACATCGCGTTGCACCGCACGCTCGATCTCGGCGCGTATCTCGCGTATGCCTCGCCGCCGTCTGTGCCAGAGGATGAAACGGTGTGCACCCGCTTCTGTGCCTTCGGGCCGTTGCCGCTGGTCGTCAATGACCTCCGCGGCACGCCGGCCACCGACGTGCTGTTCTTCGGTCGGCCGGACGTGATGACCCGGACGCTTCGCCTGGCCGAAGAGATGGACCGCTACGACCTGCCCTCGGTGGTGGCGCCGCGACGACCACGCAACCTGCTCAATACCTGGTGTCAGGACATCGGCATCACGACGGCGCTGGTGGACTTCATCCGGCCGAAGGACTTCGAGATCATCCGCCCGCCGGCCCGCTAGGCGGGGCGGCATTCGCCTTGCACTACAGGCCGAGCCGTGACGCCACGCCGCATCCTCCTCACCGGAGACATTCTTCGTCCCCATCCCGACGACCCGCAGCGGTCCGAGTCGGCCCGGCGCATCCGCTGGTTCGAGGACCTGCTCGCGCTGCCGCTGACTCTGGCCACTGGCCTGCCCGTGTCGAGGCTGGCGGCCGAAGGCCCAACCGACGTGCCGGTGCTGTATGCCGACGCCGGTCTCGCGCCCTCAACGGACGCGTGGGCGTCTCTCTATGCGGGCGAGCTGCCCGTGGCACTGCAGGAGCGGATGCTGACGGCGTGTCGCGATGCCATCGTCATCAGCGTGGAGTTGCCGCCTTCAGTGGCCGAGCTGTTGCGTCGACATGATGTGCCGGTGATCGACTCTGTGGTCGACCCGCTGCGCTTTCTCACGGACATCCCGCTGTCGTGGCGGACCTCGCATGACGGCGTGCGTGCCGCGCTTGAGCCGTTCAGGCTTGCGGCGGTGGACGTGCAGCGGCGGGCGGCGCAGGTGCGCGCCAAGACGCGCTGGCTGAACCCGGTGCGCGTGCCGGACGGCGCCGCGCTACTGCTGGACCAGACGCCCCACGACGCCGCGATGATCGACCCGGTGCGGAAGCGCCGCGTCAGCCTGGCGGACTACCAGGAGGAGGTGGCCGCGCTCACGGCCGACGGCCCGCTGGTGTGGCGACCGCACCCGCACAACGCCGACGCGCCAGTGGCGCGCGAGCTGCTCGGTGACGTGCCGCAAATCACGTCCAACTTCTATCGGCTCGTGGCGTCAGACCAGATACGGCGTGTCGTGGCGATTTCGTCCGGTGGCGTCGTCGAGGCGCGGGCGTTCGGCAAAGAGGGCCGGCATCTGCTGGACCGCTCGGCCGGCATTGCTTTTCCCGGCTGGGCGACACCCGTGCCGGTGGTGGGCCACTGGCTGTCGCCCCACTTCTGGAGCGCGGTGCTGGCGCCGCTGGTGCCCACCTCGCCAGACGTGCCGGTGTGGCCCCCGGAGAAGGACTTCATCCGGCGGTCAATCAATTGCGACTGGGGATTCGGAGACATGGACCGCGTGGTCCTGTAGCAGGACCACGCGTCTGAGGGGGCAGGCTGGGCGTTGGGGGCCAGCGTTCGCGACAGGTCGGCCTACTTGGCCGGTCCGGTCAGTTCTTCGTAGCTGCCCTTGTGGTCGACGATGCCGTCGGGGCCGAACTGCCACACGCGGGTGCCGACCTCGTCGAGCAGGTCTTCGTCGTGCGTCACCAGGAACACGGTGCCCTCGTACTTCTGCAGGGCGATGTTCAGGGCGTTGATGGCCTCGAGGTCCAGGTGATTCGTCGGCTCGTCGAAGATGAGCACGTTCGGCTTCAGCAACATCAGTCGGCAGAAGAGCAGGCGCGCCGTTTCGCCGCCCGAGAGTGCCTCGGTCGGCTTGAGGCCCTCTTCACCGGTGAAGAGCATCTGGCCGAGTAGCCCGTGAATTTCCTGGCGCGACGCTTCCGGGTCGAACTGGTGAAGCCATTCCACCGCGGTCATCCCCTTGCTGATGGCGCCGGTGTGGTCCTGTGCGAAGTAGCCCACGGAGACTTCGTGGCCCCACTTCACCTTGCCAGCGTCGCGATCGCCCGGCGACTCGGGCTGGTCGGGCGCGTCGGCGAGCAGCGCCCGCAACAGCGTCGTCTTGCCCACGCCGTTCCGGCCCACCAGCACCACCTTCTCGCCGCGGTTGACCACCGCGCTGAACCCCTTGATGACCTTCAGGTCGCCATAGGCCTTGCTGACGCCCTCGAATTCCAGCGGCACCTTGCCCGACGGACGCTTGGTCTGGAAGCGGATGTAGGGGCGCTGGATGTTCGAGCGCGCCAGATCCGTGGTCTGCAGCCGCTCCACTTCCTTGCGGCGCGACGTGGTCTGGCTGGCGCGCGTGCCGGCGCCGAAGCGCTGGATGAAGTCGGTGAGCTGCGCAATCTTCTTCTCGCGCTGCTCGTTCTCGGAC
>JAKFYA010000122.1 GCA_021731095.1 Acidobacteriota bacterium
GGGTCGATGCTGACCGTCAGCGGCCCGTCGACGGCGTGCACGATCAGGTCGATGTCCGTGCCGATGACGCGGCGCAGCAACCCCTGCATCTTGCCCACCACGAGGCCCAGATTCACGATGCGTGGCGTCACCGGCTGCTGCCGTGCGAAGGCCAGCAACTGGCTGGTCAGCTCGGCAGCCCGTCGCGCGGCCGCGAGGGTCTCTTCCCACTCGGTCACCGACGCACCGTGCGCGTCGAACTTCAGGGCCATCTCGGCGCAGCCGACGATGATGGTGAGCAGATTGTTGAAGTCGTGGGCGATACCACCGGCCATGCGGCCGATGCTCTCCATGCGGAGCGCCTGCTGCAGCTGCACTTCGAGACGCTTCCGCTCGGTGATGTCGGTGTTGATGCAGATGGCACCCGAGATGGCCCCGTCGGCGTCGTGCATCGGCAGCACGGTGGAGAGCACCGAGCGGGCCGTGCCGTCGGGGGTCGTGATCTCGACCTCGCGGTCCACCGTGGGCTCGCCAGTCTCCAGCACCTTCGCGACGGCAGAGGACCCGGCCGTCACCACCTCGCGCGTCCCCGCCACGCGAACGTCGTACACGGCGTAGTCCTGGTCGCTGGGCACACCGGCATAACTGCCGCCCCAGATCCGACGACCTGCGGCATTCACATCATGCACGCGGCCGTCGCGGTCGACGGTCCACACGCCAAGCGGCAACGCGTCCAGCACCTCGCGCAGCAGTCGCTCGCGCGACGCCACCGCTTCGGCGGCGATCTGGCGTGCGGACAGATCTCTGGCTGTGCCGCACACATGGGACACGCGTCCGTCGTCATCACGAACCGCCGTGAGATTCAGCGAGACGGGACGAGGCACGCCGGCCCGGGTCCTGACCCGGAACTCCAGCCGCGCGCCGTGACTCTCCACGGCTTCGGCAAATGCCTGACTGACGCGTGCACGGTCGTCCTGGTGGATCAGGCCCAGCCAGCCACCGTCCGCCGCCATCTCCTCGTCGGTGAAACCGGTGAGCTTCTCGAGACCGCGATTGCTCCACTCGGGCGTGAGTTGGCCATCAGTCTCGACACGGAAGACAAAGAGGACGTCGTCAACCAGACCGAGAAGGATTTCGGGCAGTCTGGGAATCGGAGGCTGCGAAGAAAACGCGGTCATGAAAGTCGCGAATGTACCACACCGATCCTAGAACCAGCGCCACAGGGTGAGATACCGCGCAAACATCCGACGTACGCCAGGTGTGAGCCGCGACCGCTGCCAGGCATCGCCGGCTCTCCGGAGCGCATCGGCATAGGCCGGATACGGCGCGAGCGTCGCTGACAGCGCGCCCAGTGTGCCATCCGCCTGGAGGTGGCGGGAGAGCTGAGCGATGAGGTCTCCGGCGTGCGGACCAACAATCGTGGCGCCCGTCAGGCGGCCCCGCCGGTGATGCAGACGGACGAACCCGGCCGTCCTGCCCGCCGGCGTGGCACCGTCCAGCACCGCTCGGTCCACGTCTGCCAGACTCACCGTGACCGTCTCCAGTCCGGCGCGCGCCGCCTGGTCATGACCCACGCCGACGTGCGCAATCTCGGGATCGGTCCAGGTGCACCGGGGCACCACCAGGCGCGCGACAGACCGTCGACCGAAAAAGAGGGCGTTCTGGACCACGAGACGCGCGGTGGCATCGGCGGCATGCGTGAACCGCCAGGGCGAGGCCACGTCACCCGCCGCGAAGATGCGGCGATTGCTGGTGCGCAGCCGGTCGTCCACCCGGAGCCGAGCCCCATCCACCTTTACGCCAGCCGCCGGAAGGTCGAGCGGCTCGAGGTTCGGCACGCGGCCTGCGGCCACCAGCACCGCATCACCGGTCCAGACCGTCTCCTTCCCGTCTGTGTGCCACCGCACCTCGTGGGGCCTGTCAGCGAACCCACGTGTGGCCGACGTCAGTCGCGCGCCCAGCGCCAGCGTGACCCCTTCGGCGACCAGCGCCTCGGCCAGCACCGCCGACGCCTCCGGGTCTTCCCGGGGCAGGACCTGTGGTGCCACCTCCACCAGCGTCACGGCGCTGCCGAAGGCGGCAAAGGCCTGTGCCATTTCGCATCCCGCGGGACCGGCGCCAATGACCAGCAGTCGCGCGGGACACGCCTGGAGATCGAAGAGCGTGTCGGTCGTCAGCGGCTCCAGCGCGGCCAGCCCCGGCACTGGCGGCACCACAGGCCGCGTGCCTGTGGCAATGAGGGCGCGGCGGAACTGGAGCGTCGCGGGACCGATCTGCAGCGTGCGTGGCCCGGTGAAGCGGCCATCGCCGAACACGACCTGCACACCCGCAGCGGCCAGTCGCGCGGCACCGTCGTGACGGGCCATGTCTGCACGCAGGGCGCGCATGCGGGCCATGATGGCAGGGAACTCCGGCTCGACGGCTCCAACCCGGATGCCGAACTGCAGCGCCTGCCGAGCCTGCCGGACAACTGCCGCCGAGGCCAGCAGGGCCTTCGAGGGCACGCAGCCCGTATTGAGGCAGTCTCCGCCCAGCCGATGCCGCTCGACCAGCGCCACGCGCGCGCCGAGACCAGCCGCGCCCATCGCCGCCACCAGGCCTGCCGTCCCACCGCCGATGACGACCAGGTCCCACGAGCCGGACACGGGCGCTGGCCACGACTCTGGACGCACCTGGGCCAGCCAGGTGCGCGTCGTGTCGGCGTCGGGGCGGGAGGGCGGCACAGTCACGGCTGCATCAGCATGCCATGAGGCGTTACGATGCGGAGATGCGAAGGCATCTGCGGGTGGCCGGTCTGCTGGTGACGTTCGTGGTGATGGCCGGCGTGGCCCTCACGCTCGGCTGTCCGAAGCCACGGGGCGTCGTGCTGGGCAAGGTGACCATGGAGCTGGACGGACATGAGGTCGTGGTGACTGACTGCCAGCGGGTCACCGCACCCCCTGCCGCAGCCCCGAAGACACCGGGCGTTGTGCGCTGGGCGCCGTGCCGCGATGCCAGCATCACCATCCAGGGAACGGTCCTGGAGGTGAACGGCCGGCGCTACGGCCCCCTGGGAGCCGGCGACTCCGTGCTGCTGCACCACGATCAGGTCGTGATTGCCGGACAGCCCGCTTCCCCGCTGCCGTCGGCGCAGTAGGCGCAGTAGGCGCGGCGGACTACGGCGCGAGCCGGGTCCGCAGCCACGCCCCGTCGGCCTGACGGGTATAGCGCAGCCGGTCGTGCATGCGGTGCGGGCGCCCCTGCCAGAATTCCAGTTCGGAGGGTACCAGCCGGTAGCCCCCCCACCAGTCGGGCCGCGGGATGTCCTGTCCCTCGAAGCGCGCCGACGCCTGCGCGAACAGCGTCTCCAGCACCTCGCGACTCTCGATGGGCGCCGTCTGCCTGGAGGCATACACGCCGATCCGGCTTTCGAGCGGACGCGAGCGGAAGTAGTCGTCTGACTCGCCCGCGCTCACCTTCGACACCACGCCGTCAATGCGCACCTGGCGCGTGACTGACTGCCAGAAGAACAGCAGGCTGGCGCGGTTGTTCCCGGCCAGGTCCTGTGCCTTGCGGCTGTCGTAGTTGGTGAAGAACACGAACCCGCCGTCATCCATCCCCTTCAGCAGGACCGTGCGGACCGAGGGTCGCCCGTCGGCCGACACCGTGGCGAGCGCCATGGCGTTCGGGTCACCCTCCACGTCGCGGATGGCATCGAACCATCGGGTGAACAGGGCCAGCGGGTCGTCGCCGGCTTCGGATTCCACCAGCGGCACTCCGGGATAGTCGCGACGGAGATCAGCAATCGACATGCAGTTCGTCCTGTTTCACAGTGACCGTCACCCGTCCACCCCCGGTCGCGAGCGCGCCGAACAGCAGCGCCTGCGAGAGCGGCTTCTTGATGACCCGTTCAATGAGGCGCGCCATGGGCCGAGCCCCGAAGGCGCGATCAAACCCCTTGGCGGCCAGCCAGGCGCGGGCCGCGTCATCCACCTCGATGGTGACATCTTTCCCGGCCACCAGCGCGCGCAGTTCGTCCAGATGCTTGTCCACCACGCGCGCAATTTCGGCGGTCCCGAGCGGGGCAAATGGCACGACGGCATCGAGACGATTCCGGAACTCGGGCGTGAAGGTCCGTTCGAGCGCACCGCGTTGTGACCCCCCGACCCCCTGTTCGCCGAAGCCGAGGCGCCGGTCCGACAGATCCCGCGCGCCGGCGTTGGTCGTCATGATGAGGATGACGTGGCGGAAGTCCGCCTTCCGGCCGTGCGTATCGGTGAGCGTGGCGTGATCCATCACCTGGAGCAGGATGCTGAAGAGGTCCGGATGCGCCTTCTCCACCTCATCGAGCAGAAGCACGGCGTGCGGCGACTTGCGCACGGCATCGATGAGCAGGCCGCCTTCCTCGTAGCCGACATAGCCCGGCGGGGCGCCGATGAGCCGGGAGACGGCGTGCTTCTCCATGTACTCGGACATGTCGAACCGCAGGAACTCGACACCGAGAATCCGTGCGAGCTGACGCGCCAGTTCGGTCTTGCCCACACCGGTCGGGCCCGAGAACAGGAAGCTGCCGATGGGTTTGTCTCCCGCGCGCAGACCAGACCGCGACAGGCGGATGGCTGAGGCGACTTCGTCGATGGCCGGGTCCTGTCCGAAGATCGCGCGCCGCAGTTCGGCGTCGAGCGAGGCCAGCGCGGTCCGATCGTCCGAGGACACCGCTGCCACCGGCACGCGGGCCATCTTGGCCACGACCGCCTCGATGTCGGCCGGGCCAATCTCGGCCCCACGCGACGCCGCCGGCAGCAGCTTGTGGGCGGCGCCAGCCTCGTCGATGACGTCGATGGCCTTGTCCGGCAGGTGCAGATCCTTGAGGTGACGCGTCGAGAGGGCCACCGCCGCCTCGAGGGCCGCATCGGTGTAACGCACGCCGTGGTGCGCTTCGTAGTTGGCGCGCAGGCCCTTCAGAATCTCGACGGCCTCCTCGGCAGACGGCTCGAGCACGTCAATCTTCTGGAACCGACGGGCCAGCGCGCGATCCCGATCGAAGGACTGCTTCACGTCGCTGAACGTGGTGGACCCGATGCAGCGCAGGGCGCCATTGGCCAGGGCTGGCTTCAGCAGGTTGCCCGCATCCATCGCACCACCGGAGGCCGAGCCGGCTCCCACCAGCGAGTGGATCTCGTCAATGAACAGGATGGCGTTCGGCAGCGACGCCAGCTTGTCGAGCACCTGCTTGATGCGCTCTTCGAAGTCGCCACGATAGCGCGTCCCCGCCACCAGGGCCCCGAGGTCGAGCGCATACACCTGTGCGCCCATCAGCGGCTCGGGCACCTCGCCCTGGTGGATGCGCAGGGCCAGCCCTTCAGCCAGCGCCGTCTTGCCCACGCCGGGCTCCCCCACCAGCAGCGGGTTGTTCTTCCGGCGACGGCAGAGCACCTGCACCATGCGCTCGATTTCGAGGCGGCGCCCCACCAGGGGGTCCACGCGCCCCTCGGCCGCACGCGCGACCAGATCCGTGGCATACGCCTCCAGCGGATCGCGAACCGGTGGCGGCGCCTCGACGCCGGCGGCAAGCCCATCCGGTGACACGGGTCCCTCCGCGCCGTGCGACACCACGCGCAACAGGGCCAGACGCGTCACCCCCTGTTGCTTCAGGAGGAACGCGGCGTGGCTGTCCTCTTCCTGCAGGATGAACACCAGCAGGCTGCCGCTATCCACCTGGCGTGCGCTCGAGAGTGCGCTGTGAACCACCGCCTGCTGCAGTACGCGATCAAAGCCGATGGTCGGCTCGGGCTCCACCGCCATGGTCGCCGGCACGGGCGTGAACGCTCGGGACAGGACGCCCTCGAGCGCCGTGACCAACGCGTCCGAGTCGGCGCCGCACGCCTCCAGCACCTGGCGGACGGCCGGCGCCTGCAGCAGCGACAGCAGGAGATGCTCGAGGCTGACCGCGTCGTGACGGCGGTCGAGCGCCAGACGGAACGAGCGCTGGATGGCGTCGAGCGTATCGGGCGCGAAGGGAACGTCAGGCTGACTCATCGGGCTCCATCGTCACCAGCAGGGGAAATTCGTGTTCCTCGGCGAGACGCTCGGCGGTCCGCATCTTCGTTTCGGCGACATCGCGGGTGAACACCCCGGCAATGCCACGACCGGTGCGGTGCACGCTCATCATGATGGCAAACGCCTCCGCCTGCGGCTTGTGAAAGACCTGCTCCAGCACCCACACCACGAAGTCCTGGGTGGTGAAGTCGTCGTTGTGCAGCAGGACCTTCCACATCCGCGGTCGGGCAAGCTTCTGGTCGTGGCGGATATCAGTGAGCAGGTCTTCGCGAGAATCGGGCATGCACCCTCGGGACAATTGTACTCAGAAGGAATCGGTCAGCCCGGGCTCGAACGACCAGGGCGCCGGCACGGGTGGCATCGCGACACGCTGACGCACCTCGTCAAGAAAGATCGCCCGCGGTACTTCTCTCGCGCCGAGCGACGCCAGGTGAGCCGTGGCCATCTGGCAATCGATCATCGTGAACCCCCAGCGCTCGAGTTGCCGGACCAGGTAGGCGAAGGCCACCTTGGACGCATCGCTCTGACGCGCGAACATCGACTCGCCGAAGAACATCCGCCCGAGCGCCACGCCGTACAAGCCACCTACCAGTTCATCGCCCGCCCAGCTCTCGATGGAATGGGCATGGCCCAGGCGGTGCAGGGCGACGTACGCCTCGAACATCTCCCCGGTTATCCACGTCCCGTCCGCATCGGCCCGCGGGCCGGCACACCCGGCCATCACCGCCTCGAAGGCCGTGTCGGCCGTCACCCGGAACACACGCGAGCGGATCCGCTTGCGAAGGGACCGCGTCACGCGCAGGTCGGGCGGCCGCAACACCATGCGCGGATCGGGGCTCCACCAGAGCAGCGGGTCGTCGTCGCCGAACCACGGAAAGATGCCGCGGCTGTAGGCGTCAAGCAGACGGGCCGGCGAGAGGTCGGCGCCTGCGGCCAGCAGCCCGTTCGGCCGCCGGAGCGCACGCTCCACGGGCGGAAACGGATCGGCTGGGTCGAGCCAGGTGAGCATCCGGCGTGTCATGGGCGCGTGGGAGTCGTCGGAACCGGGACGCTTCGGGTTTAATGGACGCGACGTGCCGCTGCTGACGCGCTTTGCTCCGTCCCCCACAGGGTACCTGCATCTGGGGCATGTGGTGAACGCGGTCTGCACCTGGGGTCTTGCGCGAGCCCGGGGCGGACACGTGCTGCTGCGCATTGAAGACCACGACCGCAGCCGCTGCCGACCCGAGTATGAGGCGGCGTTGCTGGAGGACCTGGCATGGCTCGGCTTCGAGCCGGACGCGGGACCCGTCCGGCAGCAGGATGCCGGCACCGCCTACGCAGACGCCCTCACGCGCCTGTCGGCCACGGCCCACGTGTATGCCTGTGACTGCTCCAGACGCACGCTCGCCGCCGCGACGACAGCGGTTCAGGCCGACGGCATCGAGGCACCCTACCCCGGCACCTGCCGCAATCGGGGACTGGAGCCGGGGCCGGGACGAGGCCTGCGCGTGGTGTTGCCCCCGGGGGTGGAACGGTTCCACGACGACCGGCTCGGACCGCAGGCCCAGACCCCTGCAACCCAATGCGGAGATCTCCTGCTGCGCGACCGGGACGGCCACTGGACCTACCAGTTCGCGGTGACGGTTGATGACCTCCGGCACAACATTTCGCTGGTCGTCCGGGGCGAAGACCTGCTGGCCTCGACCGGCCGCCAGCTTCGCCTGGCGCGCATGCTGGGCCGGACCACCCCCCCAGCGTTCTTCCACCACGCGCTGATCCGTCATGCATCCGGGCAGAAGCTGAGCAAGTCGGCTGGGGACACCGGGGTGCGGACGCTGCGGGCCGCAGGGGCCAGCCCCGAGTCGGTCATCGGCCGGGCCGCCTCGCTGATCGGACTTCTGGAGCCGGGACGCCCCCTGGCGGCACGGGAGGTCGCGAGCCTTTTTGGCGGCTGAATACCCAAGATCCGCCTGTCTGGGTTAGAATCACGGTCGCCTGTTCAATTGGCAGGCACACGCTTCACCCACGAGGGACACTTGGCAGTCCGGCTGTTTATCGGCAACCTCCCGTATGGGGCCACGGAGGCAGACCTCCGTACCCACTTCGCTACTGTCGCGGAACCGTCTCACATCGCGATGCCCGTTGATCGCGAGACAGGTCGCCCGCGCGGATTCGCTTTTGTCGAATTCGCCGAGCGCCCGGTCGCAGAGGCCGTCATCCAGAAATTCGACGCGCAACCCTTCATGGGCCGCAGCCTCGCCGTCAGCGAAGCGCGCGCCCGGGAAGACCGTCCGCCGGGCCCACGCCCGGGTGGATTCGGTGGTGGGGGTGGCGGCGGCTTCAGTGGCCCGCGTCCCGGTGGCAGCTTCAGCGGCCCCAGGCCTGGCGGCTTCAGCGGTGGCGGTGGTGGCTTCGGTGGCCCCCGTCCCGGTGGCAGCGGCTTCGGCGGCCCGCGCCCTGGTGGTCCCCCCGGTGGCGGGATGGGCGGCCCCGGAGGTCGCGACCGTTCGGCCAACTTCGGTCCGCCGGCGCCCCCGAAGCGCCTGCGTAACAAAAAGGGCGCCCAGCAGGACCACAAGCCCAAAGGTCCCATCAAGGAAAAGGCCGGCGGCCGGATTTACGCCGTCGACGACCTCGAGGACAACGAGGCTGTCGAATTCGAGGATTACTCGAGACGTGCTCCGGAAGACGAGGCCGCTGAGGCCCCGGACACCGGCACGGATCACGAGGACGAGTAGTTCAATCCGCGCGTGAGACACCACAGCCGTACGCTGGCACTGTTGGCCTTGGCCTGTGCGTGCCTCGCCTGTGGTGTCACCCTCGCAACAGCCGGACAGGCGGCGCGCCCCGCCGCCCCTTCTCCTCCGGCACCCGGATCACCAGCCCGCCAGTCCGCCCCGGCTCC
>JAKFYA010000136.1 GCA_021731095.1 Acidobacteriota bacterium
GGCTGAAACAGGCCAGCGTTGGCGCCTTCGACAGCGCGCCTCCCGCGCAGGCCCGTCCGGGAACCGATCGCCCTGGCGTCCTTGCTGCGGGATTCGAAGCACCCCGTGGCGCGGCACCGGCAGCCCCACCAGCCGGCGTGGTGGCATCGGCTGGTTTCGGAGCCGCCGCACAGGTCCAGGGCGGGCAGACTCCGAAAGGTGCGATCAAGGCTGGCGGATTCGGTGACGCCCGCGCTGTCGCACCAGCCGTTGCGCAACCGCAGACGGCCAGGGCGGAGCCCATCGGTACGCCGGTCGAAGTGCTCTCGAAGCCGACGCCTGCCTACACCGACGAGGCGCGTGCGCTGAAGCTTGAAGGCAATGTGGTCCTTGAGGTGGAATTCTCCGCGACGGGTCAGGTCAAGGTCCTCCGGATTGTTCGTGGCCTCGGCCACGGCCTCGATGAGATGGCATCGAATGCCGCCGAGAAGATTCGCTTCAAGCCAGCGACCAGCAGTGGCCGCCCGGTTGACTTCCGAGCCAGTGTCACCATCGTGTTCCGCTTGACCTAGGGGTTTCGACATGTACCGCACACTGCTTCCACTTCTGCTTCTGCTCAGCTGGTTCGGCGCACCGGCTTCCGCACAGCAGCTCACCCTCGACGACATTGTCGAGCGATCCCGCCAGGCTGAAAGCACGCTGGTCACCAACGTCCGCAATTTCAAGCCGATGGTCGAGATCTACATCCAGAACATGGCGCCAGACGCGCAGCTGGGAGTGGTCCCCACCGAGGACAGCTATGTTCTTGGACGTTTCGACTGGCGGAACGGGCCACGCCTCCAGGCGCTGACCGGCGGAAAGGAATCGCCGCGGTTCTCGGGTGCCGGGCGAAACAAGGACCTGGAATACATCCCGGACGGTTTCGCGGCCATGGCGTCTCCGGACTGGCAGTTGCTGGAGAAGTCACGCTATGAGTTCAAGCTGGTGCGTCGCGAGTTCCTCGGCGAAGTCCGGTGCTGGGTCATCGATGTCAAGCCGCTGAAAGACATCAAGGACGGCTTCGCGGGGCGCATCTGGGTCGAAGAGCGCGGATTCAACATCGTTCGCTTCAACGGCATCAATCGTCGCATCGAGAAACTGCTGTTCAAGAAGTCCGTGACCTTCCACGTCGACAGCTGGCGCGTGAATGTGTCGCCGGGACTCTGGCTGCCGTCCTACATCCACTGCGAAGAGAGCGAAGGCATGGATCCGACGGCCCCTTCCCAGAAGCCGCGTTTCAAGAGCCAGATCCGCCTGTGGGGTTATGCCTCGAACGAAGCGATAGCAGGTTCCCAGTTCACTTCGATTGAAATCTCCGAGCCGACCGTGAAGGATCAGGCCGAACAGGAGCGGCAACTGTCGCCCGTGCAGAGCCAGCGCCGGTGGGAGCAGGAGGCAGAGACCAACGTGCTCGAACGCCTCGAGCGCGCCCGCCTGCTGGCCGCGCCTGGCGATGTCGAGAAGGTGCTCGAGACGGTCCTGAACAATCTCATCGTCACCAACGAGCTGGTGCTGGACCGTCCGGTGCGCGCGCGCGTGCTGTTGACCTCGCCGCTGGAGTCGTTCACGGTCGGTCAGACCATCGTCCTGAGCCGGGGACTGATTGACGTGCTCCCAGACGAAGCCAGCCTGGCGATGATGCTGGCCCACGAACTTGGTCACATTGCCCTGGGCCACCCCCTCATCAACCAGCAGTTCGCCTTTGCCGATCGCATGATGATCAGCGACGAAGAACTGCTGAAGGTGCTGAAGGTCAAGCGGGAGGCCAAGGAGGAAGCCGCGGCGGACGCCAAGGTCATCGAGATGCTGAATCGGTCGCCGTACAAGGACAAGCTCTCTGACGCAGGGCTGTTCCTCCGCATGATTGCCGCACGGTCCAAGCAGCTTCCGAATCTGATTCAGCCCCACATCGGTGACCACATGACCGACGGTGGTCAGATGATGCGGCTCAATGAACTGATGCAGCAGTCTCCGGAATTGGCGCCGGACAAGCTGGATCAGGTCGCTGCGCTCTCACTAGGGGCCAGGCTCATCCTCGATCCCTGGACCAGTCGTCTCGAACTCCTCAGGGCTGCGACCGTGGCTGCCACCTCGATGCGTGAGAAGGTGCCACTGGCGGTGACGCCGCTCACGCCGTTCCTCAAGTACGCGGAAGTGACCACAGACGCGACGCCGGCACGGGCGACCAACCCCTGACAGCCCTCCCGATCGACCCGGCGCCGCGCCATCCTGCCCCCTGGGCACGGATTGGCGCGGCGCTGGCCTACCGTGACTTTCGGGTGCTCTGGCTGGGCGCCCTGACCTCCAGCATCGGCACCTGGATGCAGAAGGTGGCGCAGAACTGGCTGGTACTCTCGCTGGCCGGCACCTCCTCGGCGCTCTATCTCGGCCTGGACTCCTTTCTGGGCGATCTCCCGATTCTTGCGCTGACGCTCATTGGCGGGGTCGTCGCAGACCGACACGATCGTCGCCACCTCCTGATCGGGTCCCAGGTCATCCAGATGCTGTCGGCCTTCACGCTCGCGGCCCTGGTCGCGACCGGTAGCGTCCGCATCTGGCACGTCCTCGCCCTGTCGGCCGTGACTGGCTGCGCCCAGGCGTTCGGCGGCCCAGCCTACCAGTCGCTGCTGCCGACACTCGTCCAGCCCACGCACCTGCCCAATGCCGTGGCCCTGAACTCGATTCAGTTCAATCTGGCACGCGTGCTGGGGCCGCTCGTTGCGGGCGCGGCACTCGCGGCCTTTGGCAGCGCGGCCTGTTTCGGCCTCAACGGGCTGTCCTTTCTCGCTGTGATTGCGGCCCTGGCCTCGCTGACACTTCGCCACGTGTCACCCGCGCATCGCACAGGCATGCGAGATGAACTGCGTGGTGGCCTGCTGTTCGTTCGCCGCAAGCCGGCTCTTCTGGGACTGGTTGCGCTTGCCTTCACCACGACGTTTCTCGGCACCCCCCTCCTGACCTTCCTGCCGCTGGTTGCCGAGCGCGTGTTCGGGGGCGGAGTCCGGACCTACACGCTGTTGATGACCTGCGCTGGCTGTGGCGCCGTCGCCGGTGCCGTCGCGGTCGCCTGGCTTGGTCGCACGGCACGCATGGGCTGGATGATGCTCTGCGTCCAGATCGCCTATGGCCTGCTGGTCTGCCTCTTTGGCCTGAGTCAGACCTTCTGGCTCAGTGCCGGCCTTCTGGTGCTGACCGGCGCTGCGATGGTCATGACCACGGCGCTGCTCCTCTCTCTGGTGCAATTGACAGCGCCTGTGGACATGCGGGGGCGCGTGGTCAGCATCTACATGGTGGCCCTGCGCGGGGGACTGCCCCTCGGCAGCCTGGCGGCGGGCCTGGTCGCCGGACGCTGGTCCGCACCAACGGTCATGGTCACCAACGGGCTGCTGCTGGCCGCAGTCGGCATGCTCTTTCTCATGGCTGGCCCGAGAGTTCGCGCACTGTAGACCGGCAGCCTGCGCGTGCTAGCATCAAGCGGTTCAGATTCATCTCACGCGAGGACCTTCATGGCGAAGAAGCAGGCTGTGCGCACCCCCGTCAAGACCACCGCTCCGAAACCACGCGCCAAGCGCGCAGCACCGGCGGCCACACGCAAGGCTCCCACCCGTCGCGCCGCGAAGGTGGATCCCTTGCTCGCGCCGGTCAGGGGGGCTGAGCGCCGGAAGATCGGCGGCGTCACAGTAGAGGTTGCGCGTGCGGGGTCTGCCCGCGTCAAGCGGGTGATTTATCCGGTCGGCTTTCGCTGGTCACGCGATATCCGTCCCCTGGTCGGCACCGAACTCTGCATGCACGCCCACGTCGGCTTCATCGTACAGGGCGAGATCCACATCGAATACCCCGACGGCTGTGTGGTTGAGCACAAGGCTCCGCAGGTGGTATCCATCGAGCCCGGCCACGAAGGTTGGGTCGTTGGCAAGAAGCCGGTCGTGCTGATCGAGTTCGACTTCGAGAATCAGACGGTGCGCCGTCTCGGCATGCCGAAGACTCATCGTCACGCCTGAGTTGCACTTCTCCGGTGGCCTGGCGCCCCTGAGGCGCCAGGCGACTGCCCCAGTCTGCCTAGGGCGCGATGCGCCCCACGTCCGGCACCGCTTCTCCCCACAATCGCTCCAGCACGTCGCGCACGACCTCCGGTTCGCCGCTGGTCAGAAACTGTACCGGGCCATGTGTGCCGACGCCCTCACGGCTGTCCCCGTCAGGCACGCCCAGCAACCGGAGCGTCTGTCGTGCCACCGCACCCGCTGTGTCAACCAATGTGACGTCCGGTCCAACCATGGCCTGAATCGTGGGTCGCAGAAACGGATAGTGCGTGCACCCCAGGACGATAGTGTCCGCACCGCGTGACAGCATCGGGTGCAGACATCGTTCGAGAATGGCCCGCGTCTTCGGGCCATCCAGATCTCCGGCTTCGACCTGCTCCACGAGGCCGACACACGCCTGGGTCAACACGTCCACACCTTCAGCCGTACGCTGGACCAGGCTGGCAAACCGACCGCCCGCCAGCGTTGCGCTGGTCGCCAGCACCCCGACCACACCAGACCGCGTGGCCGCAGCCGCCGGTTTGATGCCAGGCTCCATGCCCACAAAGGGCACCAGGGGAAACGTCTGCCTCAGATGATCGACGGCGTGCGTCGTCGCTGTATTGCACGCGACCAGCACGACAGCGGCCCCG
The DNA here is from genome assembly GCA_021731095.1 of Acidobacteriota bacterium. Lineage (GTDB taxonomy): Bacteria > Acidobacteriota > Vicinamibacteria > Vicinamibacterales > UBA2999 > JAKFYA01. The sequence continues at coordinate 4,691 of JAKFYA010000136.1, forward strand.
TATTGCTCGATGAGAAGCCGGGACAGCGTCGTAGACCGGTCCTGGATGAACGCATGCGGCTTGGTGCCGTAAGGAACGTGCGCCGAATCAGCGATATAGACCAGTCGCTCACCGGCCAGCAGCCCGCGTAGCTCCCGCAGAACAGAGACGCCTCCGACGCCCGAGTCAAAGACGCCAATCGTCGCCCGTGGGCCGACAGCCATCTGCCCGGCGCTAGTCCAGATTGCCGGCGTCAAACGGCATCGGGAACAGGTCGCGGAGCTGGTGCCGCCCGGTCTCCGTCTCGAGGTTGGCCAGAATCACCTCTAGGTCACCGCCGAATTCCCAGAGAATCTGCCGACAGGCGCCACACGGCGGCGGCGGCGCGGCGGCATCCGCCACGACAACCACGCGCCTGAAGCGGGTGTATCCCTCTGACACGGCCTTGAACATCGCCACGCGTTCAGCGCACACCGTCAGGCCATAGGTGGCATTTTCGATGTTGCAGCCCGTGATCACGGTACCGTCTTCGGCCTCGAGCGCAGCCCCCACCTTGAAGCCTGAGTACCTGGCCTGGGCGCGCGTCCGTGCCGCGCGCGCCGCTTCCACCAGCACCGACGCGTCAGAGCCGCTCAATGATGCCCTCCAGCAGGCCGATGAACGCACCTTTGACGCGCTGGGCCGTCTCCAGCACTTCCGCGTGAACCAGCGGTTGTGGCAGGACTCCTGCCGCCATGTTCGTGATACAGGAGATGCCCAGCACCTCGACCCCCATGTGTCTCGCAGCGATGGCCTCTGGCACGGTCGACATGCCCACCGCATCAGCACCGACAGTCCGCAGGAATCGAATCTCTGCGGGGGTTTCATAGCTGGGCCCATGCAGTCCGGCATACACGCCGCGAGCCAACGCGATCCCGCTGTTCGTCGCCACGTTGTGCGCCAGCTTCCGAAGCCTGGTCGAGTACACCTCGGTCATGTCCGGAAACCGTGGCCCCAGGCGTTCGTCGTTCGGCCCGACCAGCGGATTGCTCCCCATCAGGTTGATATGGTCATCGATGACCATCAGCGCCCCACTCGCGAATCCGGTATTGATGCCCCCGGCCGCGTTGGTGAGAATCAGCTCCCGAACGCCGAGGCGCGCCATGACCCTGGCACCGAAGACGACGCGGTCAAGGTCATGCCCCTCATAGACGTGCGCCCGTCCTGCCAGCACGGCGATCCGGCGCCCGTGCAGGGTTGCCACGACCAGCTTGCCCGCGTGCCCCACGACCGACGAGACGGGCCAGTGTGGCAGGTCGCTATACGGAATGACGATGCCGCCTGGCAGCGCATCGGCGAAATCACCCAGACCTGACCCCAGAACCACGGCCGTCTGCGGCAGTTCCCCAACCCTGGCACGCACCGCCTGTGCGGCCGCTTCGATCCGCTCGAACAACGTGTCAACGCTCACAGCAGAATTCCGGCGATGGTCGCGGTAATGAAATTGGCGAAGGTGCCTGCGAGCATGGCGCGCAGCCCCAGTCGCGCCAGGTCGTGCCGGCGTTCAGGAGCCAGGGCGCCGATGCCGCCGATCTGGATACCGATGGAGCTGAAGTTGGCGAACCCGCACAGCGCAAACGTGGCAATGGTGAACGACTTCGGGTCCAGCGTGGCCTTCAGGGGACCGAGCTGGGAGTAGGCGACGAACTCATTCAGGACCATCCGGGTTCCCAGCAGATTGCCCACGGTGGTGGCATCGTGCCATGGGACACCGAGACCCCAGGCAATCGGCGCAAAGGCCCATCCGAAAATCTGCTGGAGGCTGAGACCCGCCATCCCGAGGCCGGCGTTGACCAGCGCGATGAGGGCGAGAAAAGAAATGAGCATCGCCGCGACATTGAGCGCCAGATGCAAGCCTTCGCCGGTGCCTCGGCCTATGGCATCGATGACGTTCACATCGGTTCGCTCGACGTTGAGCGTCACCGTTCCCATCGTCTCTGGCACCGCGGTCTCCGGAACGAAGATCTTCGCCATCATGAGGGTGCCAGGGGCTGTCATGATGACGGCCGTCAGGAGGTGCTGGGCTTCGATGCCGAACAGAATGTAGGCGGCCATGATGCCGCCCGAGATGTGCGCCATGCCCGACGTCATCACGGTCATCAGCTCGGACTCGGTCATGCGCGGCAGGAACGGCCGGATCGTCAGCGGCGCCTCTGTCTGCCCCATGAAAATGCTGGCCGCCACGTTCAGCGTTTCGGCGCCGCTGGCCCTCATGACCCAGCGCATCCCGACCGCAAAGACCCGCACCACGATTTGCATGATGCCGAAGTAATAGAGCATCGCGAACAGCGCGGCGATGAAGATGATGGTGGGCAGTACCTGGAAGGCAAAGATCACCCCGTACTGCGCCCCGTCGGCACCGAGCGCGCCGGCCATCACCTTTGGCCAGGCCTCCTTGCTGCCCAGCGGCCCGAACACGAAGGATGAGCCGACGTACGAGAAGTCGAGCAGGCGATTGATGGCGCCGCCCAGTGTCTGGAACACCTGGCGCCCGGCAGCCGTCTTGAGCACCAGTACCGCAAACAGGAACTGCAGACCGAGCCCCCAGGCCACCGTGCGGTAGTCGATCGCACGCCGCGCAGAGGAGAACACATAGGCGAGCCCCAGCACCAGCGCGAGGCCGGCCACCGGCTGCAGGCGTGTCATCCCCGCCGCGCCCAACCCCACGGCGACACCCACGGCCCCAAGGAGTGCCGCCACGATCATGCTGTCGCGTCGCGTCCATGACTGGGCCGCCGTCGTGCGGCTCGCCGAGTCCAGCTCCGTCCCGGTTCGTGCTGTCACCGTACCTCCTCCAGAATCTTCGCCCGATGAGCCGGAGCCTCGTCCCCAATGGCGATGGCCTCCCGACACAGTGCCAGGGCCGCCTCAAGACCGCGTCCATCGCGGTGACGAAGTTCCAGCAACGTGTCACCCGCCGCAACCTGCGCCCCTGGCTTCGCCCGCACAAGGATACCGACACCGTGATCGACAGGGTCACCGACCGCGTCGCGGCCAGCGCCCAGGAGGCAACTGGCCTGACCAATGGCCAGCGCCCGCATGGCTGTCACGAAGCCGGCCCGCTCGGCAGTCACCTGAACCGTACCTGGCGCCAGTGGCAACAGCCGGGGGTCGTCGCAGACGCGCGGGTCGCCGCCTTGCCTTTCCACCATGCGACGAAAGCGCTCAAGCGCAGCACCCGAGGCAATGGCCTGATCAGCTGCGGCGGCGGCCGTCTCATCGTCAGGCTGAAGCCCCGCGAGCACCAGCATGCGGCTGGCCAGTCGCCTGGTGACCAGGCGGACATCCGCGGGTCCGCGCCCATGCAACACGTCCAGGCACTCGAGAATCTCCACGGCGTTCCCTACGGCCTCGCCCAGCGGGGCCTCCATGTCCGTAATGACGGCCTCGGTCCGCACACCCGCCCGCGTCCCGATGCTGACCATGGCTTCGGCCAGCGCGCGGGCATGGGCTACGTCTTTCATGAAGGCGCCACTGCCACATTTGACATCGAGCACCAGTGCACGGCACCCCTCTGCCAGCTTCTTGCTCATGATCGACGCCGCAATGAGGGGGAGGCTCTCGACCGTTCCGGTGACATCCCTGAGGGCATAGAGCTTCTTGTCGGCAGGGGCCAACGTCGCCGTCTGTCCAATCATGCAGGCGCCGACATCGCGCAGTACGGCCTTGAATTCCGGAATGGACAGGCCTACGCGAAACCCGGGAATGGATTCCAGCTTGTCGAGCGTGCCCCCGGTGTGCCCCAGGCCGCGCCCTGACATCTTCGGCACCACGCCTCCGCACGCGGCGACAACGGGTGCGAGCACGATGGAGACTTTGTCCCCGACCCCTCCGGTGCTGTGCTTGCCGACCGTGAAGGCACCCAGGTCCGACAGGTCAACACGCTCTCCCGAGCGGACCATCGCCTCGGTCAGCCACAGCGTCTCTTCTGGCTCCATCCCTTTGAGGCAGACCGCCATCAGCAGGGCTGAGGCCTGATAGTCAGGCCACGTCCCGTGCGTCACGCCGTCGACAAACGTGTCAATGGCCTCGCGCGTGAGCGCCAGGCCGTCCCGCTTCCGGATGATGATGTCGACGGCTCGCATGGAAGGCCCCAGTATAATCATCCGCACCCCCGACACCGCAGGCAGATGTCACCAACCCCGGTCCTTTCGCCG
>JAKFYA010000283.1 GCA_021731095.1 Acidobacteriota bacterium
GAACTGTCGACCCTGCTCGGTGAACAGCTCCGGCGACTGCGCCTGCGGCAGAATCTGGACCAGCAGGCCCTGGCTGCCCGCGCCGACGTGGCACTCAACGCGGTGAAGAGTCTTGAGGCGGGTCGGGGTGCGACTGTAGGGTCGCTTCTCAAAGTGCTGCGCGCTCTAGAGCGCGAGGACTGGGTGGCCACGCTGGCACCGCAGGTGTCCATCAGCCCGCTGCAGATGCTGGGCGGCTCACCGGCACGAAAGCGCGCCTCCAGAAGGAAACCCTGAGGCATGGCCTCCTACCGCACCGTCACAGCCATTGAGGTCCGCATCTGGAACCGACGGGTTGGTGCCGTGGCCCGCGATCCCGGAATCGGTTACTACGTCTTCGAATATGACCCGGCCTTTGTCCGGACCGGCATTGAGCTGGCACCGCTCACCATGCCACTGTCTGCCGCGCGGGACCCATTCGTGTTTCCGGAGCTGCCCGAGGCGACCTACCGCCGTCTTCCTGCGATGTTGGCAGACGCGCTGCCAGACGACTTCGGGAATGCCCTCATCGACGCCTGGATGGCGAGCAGGGGTGTGGACAAGGCGCGCATCACCGCGCTCGACAGGCTGGCCTACATGGGTCGGCGTGCCATGGGCGCGCTGGAGTTCAAGCCTGCCCGTGGCAACGTGAAGGCGCCTGCGACCGCCGTTCGTCTGTCGCGCCTGGTCGAGACGGCGCGTCGCGCCGTCGGCGGCACGCTGGCGTCGGACGACCTGGCGCATGCAGCCCTGATGCAGATGATTCAGGTTGGCACTTCCGCAGGCGGCGCACGGGCCAAGGCGGTCGTGTTGTGGAACGCCGAGACAGACGAGGTGCGGGCTGGCCAGTTCGAGGCCGCGCCAGGATTCGAGCACTGGCTGCTCAAGTTCGACGGCATCGGCATGGACAGGGAGCTTGGTGTCAGCCAGCACTACGGGCGCATCGAGTACGCCTACTCGCAGATGGCCCGTGCGGCTGGCATCCACATCGCGCCGTGCCGCCTTCTTGAAGAGAACGGGCGCGCCCACTTCATGACGAAACGATTCGACCGAGACGGTGACCGAAGGCACCATCTACAGTCCCTGTGCGCCATCGCGCACCTCGACTTCCGTCAGCGAGCGACGCACGATGCCAGTCAGTTGTTGCAGACGGTTGTCCGGCTCCGCCTTGGCTACGAGGCGCGGGAGGAGGCGTTTCGCCGCGTGGCCTTCAACGTCATGGCCGCAAACTGCGATGACCACACGAAGAACGTCTCGTTTCTGCTGCGGGAGTCTGGCGCGTGGGAGTTGGCGCCGGCCTACGACCTCACCCATGCGCACAACCCGAAGGGGCAGTGGACCTACCAGCACCTGATGTCGGTGAACGGGGCATTCGCCGACGTCGCACGGGCAGACCTGCTGGCGCTGGCCGACAGGTTCGCGATCGGGACGGCGCCACAAGTACTGGCGCGCGTGGCCGAGGCCGTGGCGGCGTGGCCAGGCCATGCCGCCGACGCCGGCCTTCCGCGAGACGAGGTGGCCCGCGTGGCTGCGGACCACCGCCGTCTCTGAGGCCAGTTCGCGTCGACTACATCTTGTAGACGATGGCCGTGAGGAGCGCCACGTCGTTCTTCTTCACAGCCGCGGAGGGCGGCCGGTTCTTGTAGGTGTCGAGCACCTCCACCTTGAGCTGCGTGCGGGTGGAGATGGACACGGCAATGCCGGCGCCGACGGTGTAGAGCGCGTCGCTCCATTCCTGCGTCTTCCAGAGCGCGGCGAACGAGTGGGTGAGGAATGCGGTCCTGGTCAGGGAGTGGCTGAGCTTCTCGGCCACCGTGACGGCACCGGAGCTGCGGGTGCTCGTGCCCAGGTTGCGTTCCCACACCGCCCCAACGCCGGCGTCTGCCGCCAGCTTCGTGCGGGCGTTGTCGACCAGCTTGTAGCCGAGGCCACCGGTTGGGGCAACGAGGAAGTCGATGTTCTTGAACTCGTCCTGCAGGTACTGCGTCTGGCCGTAGACGAAGGCGCGTGCGTTCAGGGCGTACTGGTCGCGGGCGTTCAGGTTGAGCCGGTTGGCCGACACGACGCCTTCGGTCTCTCCACGCAGGAAGAGACCGTCAGACTTCACAACGTTCCGGGTCTTCGGGTCGAACAGCGCCTCGTAGGCGACGTTCACGGTGGAGGTGCTGGTGTTGCCGCCGGTCACAGTGAGGCCGGCGCTCGCGGTGAGCGACAGCGGCCTCGGCGCGGACTGGGCGAGGGCTGCGGCCGGAGCCAGCAGCAGGGAGAGGAGTGCGAGTGTGATCGATGAGCGAGTCATCGAACCATTCTAAAGGCCTCAGGGCACGACCGTGTCGGACAGGCACACCCTGGTTGAGCCATTGACCCGCTGTGCCGCGGCCGCATACGCGGCGTTGAACGCCTCGGTGCCGAAGCGCGTCGGGCAGTAGGCCAGCTCAGGCGACTGGCCGGTCAGATTGATCTGCAGCTCGGTGCGCCCGCGTCCGTTGCCGAGCACGCCCACCGTGCCGAGCACGTTGCCGGCCTCGACCGTCTGCCCGCGCGTCACCGTGACGTTGTTCACGTGGTCGTAGGCCACCACCCAGGGCGAGGTCTCGGAGGGCAGAATGAAGACGGAGAAGTCGCCCCGCGACGTGGGCGCCACGTTGACGACGAAGCCACCGGCCGCGGCTCTGACTTCCGGCGACGGGTCTGCGGTTTCAATCTCGAAGGTGGGGTTCTGTACGCCCGAGGGCAGCGTGGTGCCGAAGATGTAGAACGCCACCGCCTGCTCGGCCGCCACGAAGGGCACCGAAAGGATGGGTTCGCCGTTGGCGCCGATGGAAGGGGCCGTCGTGGGCGCCTGCACCACCTCGGTGATGGCCTGCATCTGCTCCACCGTGAAGATGGTGGTCCAGGTGCGCCCGCCGTCATTGGACTTCCAGACATAGCCGCCGCTGGCCGCCATGTACAGGATGTTCGGGATGGTCGGGTGCCAGATGATCTCCGACACACGCACACCGTAGTTCGACTGGTGGTTCACCTCGGCCGGCGTGTTGCCCAGCCACTGCCAGGTGCGGCCGCCATCCCGGCTGTCATACATGCCGGGCTGACTGGTGTACGGTCCGTAGCCGACCACATGCATGCCGCCCGCGTCGTGCGGGTCGTACCGCGCGGTGAACATGTGGTGGCTGGTCTGCGTCCAGGTGGCGCCCCCGTCGAGGGTGAAGTAGCTCGACTGCGGGCCCGACAGCGCCATGGCATTGATGAGCCGATGCGAGAAGTCGCGTGACGACACGGCGGCGTCTGCGGGGATGCGGCCTTCGAACGGGAACTTCTCGGACCCACGTTCCCAGGTCTCGCCCCCGTCGCGGGACTCCAGATAGGACCACTGGTCGCCGCCCTGCACCGGCTCTCCGTTCTGCGCCATCAGGACGACGAACCAGATGTGCCGCGGATCAGCCGGGTTCGAGAAGACCGCCGTCGCACGGAGACCGCGGGGCGCGCCAGTTGGCAGTTCGCGCCAGGACGCACCGCTATCGGCCGAGTGATAGAGGATGCCGGCCGTGTTGTAGAGCGTGTCTGGTGCGCCGCCCCACGAGGCCGGGTTGTTGTTCACGCCGTGCAGCAGGGAGCCGTCGGCGCCGAGCGCGAGCGCCTGGCTGCCGCTGGCGTTCATGTCGCCCTTGATGAGCTGTGACCAGCTTCCCCCACCGTTGCGCGTCTCCCAGACGCCGGCGTTCTCGGAGAACGGCATGGTGATGGTGCCGGGCGACTCCACGCGGCTCATCAGCACATGGTTGCTGTCCCTCGGGTCGACGATGATCCGGCCCATCTCCTGAATGCAGCGCTGCGCCGTCCGCGAATCCGGATAGCCGGTGATGCCGGTGTCTGCGCGCTTCCAGGTCGTACCGGCGTCGGTGGACTTGAAGACGCCGCCATACTCCACGCCAATCCAGAGGGTGCTGGGGTTCGACGGGTCGATGGCCAGGGTGCGCTGCGTCCGGTTGTTGTCGTGACCGTCCTGCGAGGCGCAGTTCATCGTGGTCTGGGCCTGAGCGACCGCAGGCAGGACGAGCAGGGCGGCGGACAGAAAAAGGGCTGCAAATCGCATAAGGTGTCCCTCATGCTATCGGCCGCCCCGGTCGTGGTCTACAGCGTCGCCTCAGGTTTTCTCAGAGGCCCAGCCGTGAAAAGGGCCGTCCTTACGGGCGGCGTCTGGTGTTCGGGCGGAAGCTGCCGCCAGCCGACGGGCGGGCGCCAGGCCCACCGGGACGGCCGCCGCCGCTACCCGCAGGACGGCCGCTGCCGCCGCTGCTGGTGCGTGGCCGTGATGACGACGGTGCGGCACCGGGTGCGCCACCACGACGCTCGGCCTTGGCCTTGGCGCGGGCCCGTTCCTCGGCCTTGCGTGCACGGATGGCCGCAATGCGCTCGGCGTGGGGCACTTCCAGCACTTCACTTGGACGCGCGTTGTAGTCGAAGTCGGGCAGCGTCACGCGCGGCAAGGTCTTGTTGATGGCCCGTTCGATGGCGCGGAGGTCGCCCTCCTCCTCCTTCGACACGAACGTGAAGGCCTCGCCCGTCGCCTCCGCACGGCCCGTGCGGCCCACGCGGTGGATGTAGTCCTCCGACGCGGCCGGCACATCGAAGTTCACCACGTGGCTCAGGTCTTCCACGTCAATGCCGCGGGCGGCAATGTCGGTGGCGACCAGCACGCGGTACTTGCCGCTCTTGAAGCCGGCCAGCGCCTCGAGGCGCTGCGGCTGCGAGCGGTTGCCGTGGATGCGGGTGGCCGAGAAGTTCTGGCGCAGGAGCTGGTCGGCCAGCCGGTTCGCGCGATGCTTGGTGCGCGTGAACACGAGCGCTTCCTGCAGGAGGCCGCGGTTCAGCAGCTCCACCAGCAGGTTCGACTTCAGGTTCTGCGACACCGGGTAGACGGCCTGCGTGATGCCCACGGCCGGCTTGGAGACGCGCTCCTGGTTGATGGCCACCGGGTTCTTCAGCATGTCCTTCGCCAGGGCGCCGATGGGCCCTGGCATGGTGGCGCTGAAGAAGAGCGTCTGGCGCTTGGTCGGGATGTGCCGCAGCACGCGGCGGATGTCCGGCAGGAAGCCCATGTCGAGCATCCGGTCCGCTTCATCGAGGATGAGAAACTCGAGCTGGTCGAGCTTCGCGTAGGGCTTGCTGAAGTGGTCCAGCAGGCGGCCTGGCGTCGCGACGAGCAGGTCCACACCCGCGCGGAACGCGTGTTCCTGTGGCCCCATGCCGACGCCGCCGTACACGGCCGCGCTGGTGAGCGGCGTGTGGGTGGAGAGCGCGGTGAAGTCCTCGTGAATCTGCGCTGCCAGCTCACGCGTGGGCGTCAGCACCAGGGCGCGTGTCGTGCGGCGCGGGCGCGAGAGCAGCGCGTTCATCACCGGCAGCAGGAAGGCCGCCGTCTTGCCGCTGCCCGTCTGGGCACACGCAATGAGGTCGCGCCCCTGCATGGCAGGCGGGATGGATTCAAGCTGGATGGGGGTGGGACGGGTGAAGCCGAGTTCCTGAATGCTCTTGAGCAGAGCCGAGTCGAGTCCGAAGCTGGTAAAGGCCAATAGTTTCCTGAAAACGCACGACCGCAACGGGTCATGCATGAGTGCGCGGGTGGACGGTTGGGTATCCCGGCATGTGAACGCAGGTCCGCGCGGGGCCTGTCGCCGGGTCTCCCCACGCGTCGAGGGTGCAGGGCACCCGTAGCGGGAGAAGTAAATCAGCTTCCACTATTTCACACTTTCGCCTCCGTGCGGCATCATCGTCGGCATGTGCGTGCCTCGCACGCACCTCCACACATGACCCTGCCCGCGCCTTCTGACGGTTTTTACTGGGTAAACGAGCCCTGGGGCGCCGCCCTCCGCTGTGCGGCGCTGGACGGAGTCTCGGTGCATCTCTTCACCACACGCGCGCTGATATTGCAGCCCGGCGGCGCACCGTCAGATGGCTGGACGGCCCTCGCGGCGTCGCTCGGCGTGGCCGAACCGGACGTCGTACGCCTGAAGCAGGTGCACGGCTGCGCGGTGATTCCGGTGGAGCGCGGGTCGGACGAGCCGCCACCGCACGTGCGTCGAGAGGCGGACGTGCTGGTGAGCGACGATCCCTCGCGCGCCATCGTCGTGCAGGCCGCAGACTGCGTGCCGGTGCTCCTGGCGGACCCCGTCACCGGGCTCGTGGCCGCCGCACATGCAGGCTGGCGCGGAACCGCTGCACGTGCCGTGGTCGCGGCCGTGGACGCGCTCGTGGCGCGCGGCGCGCGCCAGGCGGATCTGATTGCAGCCATCGGCCCGAGCATCGGCCCGTGCTGCTATGAAGTGGGTGAGGAATTGCGCGACGGCTTCCGCGCCGAAGGGCGCCTTGAGGCAGATCTCTCGCGGTGGTTCACGCAGGAGCCCGGCGCGAAGCCTCATCTGAACCTGCCGCTCGCGAACCGCGATCAGCTCCTCGCGGCGGGCCTGCTCTCGGCGAACGTGCATGCCTGCGGTCTCTGCACCGCGTGCCACCTCGAGGTGTTCTATTCCTTCCGGCGCGAAGCTGCGCAGGTGGGTCGTCTGGCGGCGGGGATAAGGGCGCTAGAGCCCCGCCTCGCACCGCATCAGCACCAGCGCACGTGAGGCGTCGGTGGCAGGCGTGCAGCGGGGCAGGGGGCACGTGGCGGTGCCCTGGCCGGAGCGGAGCAGCCAGCCGTGGGCGTAGGGCTCGCGGGCGTCGAGGCTGACGCGGAAGCGGCGCTGCGTCCAGGCGTGCAGATTCCAGTCGGCGTTGGTTTCGGGGCAGATGCCGATGGTCTGGCCGACGGGGAGGTGTGAGGCCAGGGCGTCCAGATCTGCCAGGCGGGCGGCGTCGCGACCGGCGGTCGTGAGCCCAGCGACGACGGCCATCACCACGACAATGGCGCTGGCGCCGAGCGTCACGCGCCGCCAGGCACTGGTGTCGAGGCGTGCGGCGAGGCGCGCAGCCGTGCCGCGCAGCAGCAGCGCGCACGCCAGCGCAAAGGCTGGTACCGAAGGCACGAGGTAGTAGCCCGACTGCTTGGGGCTGAGGAGCAACGGCACCGTGGCGGACAGGCCCACGAGCAGCCAACTCGTCGCGCGCCGCACGTCGGCCGGCAGTGGTGCAACCCAGCGCCGCGCCAGCGCCACCATCACTCCGCCCACTACCAGCAGCGGCAGCGCCACGCCCTCCAGCCAGTTGTTCACGAGACCGAAGCGGTGGCGGGCCACTTCGCGCTGGCCAGTGAGGGCCGCCACAAGCTGCTCATCGAGATAGCGCGACAGCGCGTCGTGCGCGGCGGGCCAGGCGAGCAGGACCGCAGCCACGACGGCCACGGTGAGCCATTGCGCCAGCAGCACGCGGCCGGCGACGCGCGGCCGATGCCACCCCAGCAGCACCGGTGCCGCCAGCGGGAACAGCCCGGCCGGACCTTTCGTGAGGAACGCGGCGGCCACGCACAGACCCGACGCGGCGCCCCACAGCACGGCCACCGGACGTGGCGCGCCGCCGCGTGGTGTCGGGTCCAGCTCTTCTGCGCCCAAGGCCCCGTTGCCGGCCTCGGTGGCCAGGCCCAGCACCACGCACATGAGCGCTGCTGTCGTGAAGAGCGTGAACGGCCCCTCCAGCATGTTGCCCACCACGGCCCACGACACGACGGGCACGGCGACCCAGAGCAGGAGCGGCAGCCACGCGTGATTGGAGTCGATGCCGCCCCAGCCGCGCGTACTCGCACCGCCCGCATGCGCGGACGACTCAGTGACTGTGGGTGAGGCCGTGTCCTGCTGCGGCGCCTGAGGGGTGAGGCCAGGACCCAGCCGCCGCCAGATCACGGCGATGAGCAGCGCCGTCAGCCCGAAGATCACCGTGGCGTGCAGGCGCTCCACCCACCAGTGGTCGCCCAGCACGCGGAATGAGAGCGACTCCAGCCACAGCCCCAGCGGGGGGTGCTCGTGGAAGACGGGGTAGATGGTCGCGGTGTAGTGGGGTGCCCAGAACGACCCGGCGCCGGCGGCGAGGTTCCGGGCAATGGCGGCGTAGGTCACGCCGTCCAGGAACATGCCGTGCTGCAGCAGGCGCGGCAGCAGCACCGCGCAGGCCACCGCCACCGTCAGCGCAGCGAGCGGAGCCATCGGTGCAGCTCCGTCCCGGTCAGGCCTGGGCGGGCGGTGTGGGTGGTGCGGCAGCGGCCGCCGCAGCGGCCACTTCTTCGGGTGTCGGCGGCGGCACGTAGTAGACGATGCGGTTGCAGCTATCGCAGGTGATGATCGAGGCGTTCTGCCGGATCTCCTGATAGACCTGCGGGCGCAGCCGCACGTGGCACAGCGCGCACAGGCCGTCGCTGGTGTAGGTGAGGCCGATGCCCTTGCGCTTCTGCGCCACGGCCTGGAACTGCGACACCACGGCCGGCGAAATCTGCTTCAGCACGCCGTCGCGCTCGGCCAGCAGGCCGGCGAGGGCCGCCTGCGCGGCGGCCACCTCGGCGTCGATGGCGGCGCGCTCTGCGGCCACGTCTTTCTGCTTGGCGGCCAGCACGGCCTCGGCGGCGGCAATCTCGGCCGTCAGCCCGTCGGCCGCCATCATGATTTCCAGCTCCTTGTCCTCCACCCCGCGCAACTCCGTCGTGGCAGCTTCAATCTCGTGCTGCATGGCGGTGTACTCGCGGTTGGTCTTGACGGCGGAGAGCTGGTCTTTGTACTTGGAGAGGCGCCCCTGATAGAGGGCGGCGTCTTTCTCGAGGGCCCGCTTGGCGTCCTGGCCTTCTTTGTGGCGATGCTTCGCGGCCTCGAGCGCCTGTTGCGCGGCCG
>JAKFYA010000296.1 GCA_021731095.1 Acidobacteriota bacterium
GCACGACTTCAACAACCTGCTGCAGGTCGTCAACGGGCATGTGGAGCGGCTGCGCGAGGACCTGCCGGCGGCGGAGCCGCTCCGTCAGTCGGTGGAGTCCATCGGCGCTGCGGCGGCTCGCGCGACATCCCTGACCGAGCAGTTGCTGGCCGTCGGCCGGCGCCAGGTGCTGCTGCCGCGTTCGGTCGACCTCCATGACCTGGTTGGTCGCTTCATGGCCGAGCACGCAGCCAGAATCCCGGAGTGGGTCCGGGTGCGGCTCGAGACGGACCCGCACCTGCCTCCCGTGCGGATTGACTCGACCCGTCTGTCGCAGGCCCTGGCGCATCTGATCAGCAACGCGTGTGAGGCCATGCCACAGGGCGGGGAACTGACGATTTCGACGCGCCTGGTGCAGGTCACGGGTACCGAGCGGCGTCTCGCAGCGGAAGGTTCGGTTGTTGAGGCGGGAACCTACGTCAGCCTCGATGTGAAGGACACAGGCCGCGGCATGACCCCGTCTGTGATGGCGCAGGCCTTTGAGCCCTTCTTCACGACCAAGCAGAACGCCCTCGGGGCTGGTCTCGGACTGTCGACGGTCTACGGCATCATCAAGCAGAGCGGTGGCTATGTCGGGGGTGAGAGCGCCCCGAATCGCGGCACCACGTGGTCGCTCTGGCTGCCTGGCGCCGGTGCACCCGCGGCCATCACGCCACGGCCTGCGCCCGTGTCCAGCCGGTTGCGGGTCCTGCTGGTTGAGGACGAAGAGGCCGTCCGGACCATGTTGACCGAATGGCTGGAGCGCGATGGGCTTGAGGTGTGCGCGGTGGGCAGTGCCGAAGAGGCGCTGACCGAGCAGGGTCGCCGCACGATCGACATCCTTGTCACAGACGTGGGTCTGCCCGTGGTCAGTGGACCAGACCTCGCCAGGGCCATGCTGCAGCGGCTACCCGGACTGCCGGTCATCTTTATCTCCGGATTCGTCGCCGATTCGATTGACCGAAGCGAGTTCGATTCCCAGGCCGTCTTCCTCCAGAAGCCCTTCAGCCCCCGGGATCTCGCCAGGCGCATCCGCGAAGTGGCGGCGGGTGTCGCGACCAGCACCTAGCGCCTCTGTGCGTGCTATAACCAACGCGCGATGGCGCGCGCACTTCGCCTCCCACTCATCCTGCTCCGGGCACTGACGCTGGTCTTCGCGGCCGTCTCGCTGTTGTACGGCGGCGCCTGGATGTATTACGTGCGCACGCAGTCTGCGAGCGCAGAGTTCGGCTTTGTCGCCGCGTTTTCGCCCGCCGGGCGCGTGGCCCTGGTTGAGCAGGTCGAGGCGGGGGGGCCGGCCGATGGCGCCGGGCTGCGCGTGGGCGATCGCATCGTGGCCATCAACGGCCGGTTGCTGATGACCATGGACCGCTACGCGCGGTGGGACAGGGCCCGCGCCACCGACGTCGCGGCCTTGACTGTCCAGCGTCCCCAGCAGCCGCCGCGCCGTCTCGTCGTGCGCTTGTCCGAGGCCGTGCCGTTCTCGCTGACGGGACTGGTCCGCGCGTCGCTGCTTGAGGTGCTGACGTTCTATCCAGTCATCTTTCTGGGCGTGGGGCTCGCGGTGCTGGTCATGCGGCCCCAGAATCCCTACGCGTGGTTGATGGCGGCCCTGTTTGCCAGTTTTCTGGCGGTCCCGCAGTTCCCGCGGGCCATCAGCGGCTTGTCCCCGGGTGTCGGCACGTTTGTGCTGGCGTACCGCAGCCTGGCATTGCCTGCCATTCCCGCCCTCTTTTACGGCTTCTTCGCCCTGTTCCCGGTGCGTTCGCCGATGGACCGTCACCTGCCCTGGCTGAAGTGGCTGAATGTGGCGGGGTGGGCCCTGTTTTCGCTGCCGAACCTGCGTGCTGGTGGCCCCGCATCGTCCGAACTTCTCAGGCAGGTGTTCGGGGCCGAGATGGCGGAGATGTTGCGCTGGGGCTATCTGCTGGCTGGCATCCCGATGGGCGTCATGGCGCTGGTGTGGAGTGCGCTGACCGCAACGGATCCGGACGCGAGGCGCAAGACGCGGGTCCTGCTGTGGGGCACCGTGCTGGGTGTGCTGCCCGTGGTGATCCAGTCCACGGCGCAGATCCTGCTCGGGTGGGAGCCGTCGTGGTGGGTCTCCACGGGCTCGGTGCTGATGGCCTCGATCTTTCCGGCCTCGTTCGCCTATGCCGTCGTCAAGCACCAGGTGCTCGACATTCCGGTGCTGCTCCGGCGCAGTGCGCGCTACGTGCTGGTACGGCGGGGCTTCAGCGTGCTTCTGCTCGGGTTGGTCGCCGTGCTGACGGCCCTGCTGGCACTGGCCCTCTCCACGGTCTTTCACGTCAATGTCACCGTGGCGACCGCGGCCGGCGTGGTGTTCGGTCTGGCGATGGCGGCGGGCCTGGCGCCCGTCGTCCGGAAGGCCACAAGACAGATTGACCGCGCGTTCTTCCGGAGTGCCTACGATGCCACGGAGATTCTGGAGAATCTCCCGTCGGAAATCAGGGCCACGACCGGCCGAGCGGAACTGGGGCAGCTGCTGGAATCGAAGATCTCGGAAGCGCTGCACCCGCTCTTCATGGCGGTCTATCTGCAGAACCCCGATGGCCTGCTGCATCCCTATGCGGCGCGATGGCCGTCGGCACTGCCCGAGGTCGCCATCGACCTCCCGTGGCTGGTGGAACTGGCGCGACGGGGCAAGCCGTGGGATGTGTCACAGCGGTCCATGGAGGATCCGCCAGAGGTGCTGCGAGCCAGTCCGGCGGAGTGCCTGGTGCCCATGCTGGGACGGACCGGGCGCCTGATTGGGTATCTCCTGCTCGGCGCACGGGCGTCGGACGAGCCGTATGCCACGGACGATGCGCGGCTGCTGGCGTCTGTGGCCGCACAGGCCGGCATCGAACTCGACAATATCGGCCTGGCGGAGGCGATGGCAGAGCGGCTCGATCGCGAGCGGACCGCCGAGCGCGAGATGGAGATTGCCCGCCAGGTGCAGGCGCGACTCTTTCCACAGCGCGTGCCGCCGCTGGCACATCTGGACTACGCGGGTGGATGTCTGCAGGCCAGAAACGTCGGTGGCGACTATTTCGATGTGATTCCCGGCACCCCGGGCCGCGTCGGGTTGGTGGTGGCGGACATTTCCGGCAAGGGGATGGCGGCGGCGCTGCTGATGGCGAATCTGCAGGCCAACCTCAGGAGCCAGTATCGGGTCGATGCCGACGACCTGTCCGGGCTGCTCGGCACCGTGAACCGGCTGTTCTATGACAGCACGGCGGAGAATCAGTACGCCACGCTGTTCTTTGCCGACTATCACGATGCCAGCCGGACCATCCGCTATGCCAATTGTGGCCACTTTCCGCCCTATGTTGTCCACCCCGACGGGGCAGCCACGCCGCTGATGCCGACGGCAACCGTACTTGGCCTCTTCGAGGCCTGGTCCGCAGAGACCGCAGAGGTGACGCTTGGCGCGCATGACACCGTCGTGATCTACACGGACGGCATCATCGAAGCGCTCGGGGAGGATGGCGAGGAGTTCGGTGTCGAGCGCCTGCTGGAGGTCGTGCGGAGTCGCCGGGACGAGCCGGCGGCCGCCGTGGTGGCCGCCGTGCATGAGGCGGTGCAGGGCTACTGCGGCGGGGCGGCCGGCGATGACCTGACCGTGGTTGTCTTGCGGGGACGGTGAACCGGAGCTCGGGCTGCGCAGTATAATCGGCCCGCAGTGACGGAAGTCGTCGCACGTCAGTTCCTCGTTCGAGGCCGGGTACAAGGTGTCGGGTTTCGCTGGTACACGGCGGATGTGGCTGTTCAGGCGGGTGCGACTGGATGGGTCAGGAACCTTTCAGACGGCCGTGTTGAAGTGCTGGTTGAGGGTACGCCGGAGGCGGTACTCGCCGTCGAAGAGGCGGTGAGACGGGGGCCTGGCGGCGCCAGAGTCACGCATGTGCAAACCGTGCCGGTCGATGTGTCCGGCACCTTTGATTCCTTTCAGGTCATTCGGTAGATGGATCTCAAACAGCTCATCCGTTCAGTTCCGGACTTTCCGAAGCCGGGCATCCTGTTCTACGACATCACGACGCTCCTCCGAAACCCTGCCGGGTTCGCCGACACGATCGAGCAGCTCGCCAGCCCGTACCTGGACACGGGAATTGACCTCGTCGTGGGGATTGAGAGCCGGGGCTTCATTCTCGGGGGACCTGTGGCGCAGCGGCTCGGGGCAGGATTTGTGCCGATCCGGAAGCCAGGCAAACTGCCTGCGCCTGCGGTGCGGGAGTCGTATGCGCTGGAGTACGGCACTGATTCCCTGGAGATTCACAAGGACGCCATCGAACGCGGGCAACGTGTGCTGGTGGTGGACGATGTGCTGGCGACCGGCGGCACCGCGCGCGCAGCCTCGCTCCTGGTCAAGGGGCTCGGCGGCGAGCTGGTGGGAATGGCCTTTCTGGTCGAGCTGGTCTTTCTGGATGGCCGCGCGAAGCTGCCGGGAGAGCCCATCCACTCCGTACTGCAGTACTGACCCTGGGTCTGCGTGCGCTCACGCCCGCAGGCTAGGCAGGGGCCCCGAGTCTGGGTACACTGGGATGTTTTCGCCTTACGTCCCCGTAGCTCAGCTGGATAGAGCGCGCGCCTCCTAAGCGCGAGGCCGGCAGTTCAAATCTGCCCGGGGACACCACTTTGTGCCGGGAGTGCGACCCCCGGATGTCGACAGCAGGACCCGATCAGGCCGGCGCGCGTCAGGAACCGAGAATCAACCATGAAGCAGACAGAGCGGCATCATCTGAAGGAAAACGAGCTGGCCAACACCGTGGCTGCCGTACTCGGACCACGCCAGCGCGAGGTCGTGACCGGTGTGGCGGTTGTGGTGGTGCTGCTGGTGGTCGTAGTGGCCGGCCTGGCGATTCGCCAGCGGGGTCAGTCCCGGCGGCAGGCGGCGCTGGCCGAGGCCATGCTGGTGCTGGATGCGCCGGTCCAGGCCCCGACGCCCGCCATGCCCGCCGCGGGCAGTCGGCCGGCCACACCAGAAACCCAGGCGCCAGGCACGTACCCGACTGACGAGGCCAAGCTGCTGGCGGCCGTCCCCAAGCTGCAGGCGGCCGCGGATGATGACCCGACCTCCGAATCGGCCCTGATGGCACGCTATCACCTGGCGTCCACCTTCGCGGCGCTTGGACGAGGGCAGGATGCGCTGGCTGCGTACGATGCCGTCATCGCCAAGGGGGGCAGTTCGTTCTACGCCGGAATGGCGAAGCTCGGCAAGGCTACGACCCAGGCGCGGATGGGGCAGTTCCAGCCGGCCATCGAGACCTTCAAAGCCCTGGCCGACGAGAAGGAGACGTCGCTACCCGTCGATGCCGTGCTGATGCAGCTGGCGGCGGCCTACGAGGCGTCCGGCAATGTGGATGAGGCCAAGAAGGTCCGCAGTCGCGTCGTGCACGAGTTCCCGGTGTCGCCGTACTCAACGGTGGCCGGCAAGCTCCTGCAGTAATGCCTGGTGGGCCGGACCTGACGCCGGGTCCGGCCGCTCCACCCACCGCAGCGCCTGGAAATCTCCCGTGGCGCCCATCCGCAGTCCTTGCAAGCCTGGTCTGGCCACGACCGCATTTGTCCGATTCCACAGCGGAATATACGGGGCGTCTTCGGCGATGAGGCGCTGTGCTTCGGCATACCCGTCCCGTCGCTGCGCTTCTGTCAGGGCTTCCGTCGCACGATCGATCGCCGCATCAACCGCCGGATTGGCGTAGCGGCCTCGGTTGAACCCGGCCGGTGGCGCCTGCGCGGAGTGGAAGACGCGGCGCAGAATGTCCGGATCCACCAGCGCGCCCCCGACCCATTGCAGCGAGACGAGCTGGAAGTTGCCTTTGACGACATCACCCATCAAGGTGGCGAACTCATAGGCCCGGATATCCAGCTCGATCCCGACACGCGCCAGATCCTGCTGGATCACGGTGGCCTGGAGGCGTGCCTCCTCGGCGGTCGAGATCTTGAGGGTCAGGCGCAGCCTGGGACGTGGCCCGTCCCCATCAGGATCGCGGTGCCCGGCTGTCTCGAGCAGCCGACGCGACTCGGCCGGATCGTACCGAAACTGCCGGGCGGCCGGCTCAAAGGCCCACCCTTCGGGCGGGATGAGGCCGAAGGCCAGGCGGGCCAGCCCTCGCCTGAGGTGCTCGATGATCGCCGCACGGTCGATGGCATACCCAACGGCTCGACGGACGCGGAGGTCCCGCGTCACCGGGTCCTGCAGATTGAAGCCGAGATAGGACAGATCAAGCCCTGGCGTGCGCGTCACGGTGGATGCGCCACTCCGCTCAAGCTGGAACACGATGTCCGGGGGCAGGTCATTCACGACCAGGTCGAGCGTGCCTTTCTTCAACTCGAGGCCGCGCATGGTGTCATCGGGGACGATGCGCATGACGATGCCGGCATTGCGGGGTGGGCCGTCCCAGTAGTCGGCAAAGGCTCTCAGCGTCAGCTCGTCATCAACCGCGTAGTGAGCGAAGCGGTATGGCCCCGTCCCGATGGGGGCTCGTCGCAGCGACTCGCCAGCCCCGTCCGGCACGATCGGTGGGGTCACCAGCTGAAGGGGGAATGCCGCGAACGGCGCCTTCAGGCGGAACTCGACGGTCAGATCGTCGAGCGCCCGGACCGACGCGAGGGTCTTGTAGGCGCCCTTGAAGGGCGAGGTGGACGATGGGGCGAGCAGGCTGGTGAAGGTGTAGACCACATCGCGGGAGGTCAGCACATGCCCGTCATGAAAGCGGACACCAGGCCGCAGGTGCGCGATATAGGTCGTCGGATCTGGCTGGTCGAGACGCAGGGCCAGGTCCGGCGTGGCCCGGAAGTCAGGGCCGATCCGCATCAGGGAATTGAAGAGGAGCTGCGACACGCGGGCCGAGGTTTCGTCGTTCCCGAGTCGAGGGTCGAGGCTGTTCGGGGGTGTCCGAACGGCCACCGTGATGGTGCCCGGCAAGGGGGCGTCGGCGCTGGGAGCACCGCAGGCACTGGTCCAGAGACCTGCTGCGACCACCAGGGCACAGAGTGCGGCGCGCGCATGGTCGCGGTGTCGTGTCATACGGGCTCCGCGAGCCGCTTGAGTTCCTGGAGCAGGGTCAGCGCCTGGAGGGGTGTGGTCTCGTCCACATTCACCTCCCGGACCCTCCGAGCCAGTTCGGTGTCGGTCGGATCCGGAGCCACAGCGGCAAAGAGAGCCAGTTGGGCGGACTGGGGATCTGTGGGCGTTCCGGAGAGGGTGGGCCGGCCGCCCCGGCTCAGTTCGTCGCGCTCAAGTCCGCTGAGAATCTCCTGGGCCCGTCCGACGACGGCGGGTGGGAGGCCGGCCAGTCGCGCGACCTGGATGCCATAGCTGCGGTCGCTGCGGCCCGAGACGATCTTCCGAAGGAAGATGATGTCGTCCTTGTACTCCCGGGCCGAGACATGGGCGTTGACCACGCCTGGCAGGAGATCCGCCAGGTCCGTCAGTTCGTGGTAGTGCGTGGCAAACAGGGTCTTGGGCCGTGCCCGAGCGTTGGTGGCGAGGTGCTCGGCGACGGCCCACGCGATGCTGAGCCCATCGAAGGTCGAGGTGCCTCGCCCAATCTCGTCAAGCACGACCAGGCTTCGGTGGGTGGCCGTATGCAGGATGTGGGCGGTTTCCTGCATTTCAACCATGAAGGTCGAGTGGCCTCGGGCAATGTTGTCGGACGCTCCGACGCGTGCATAGATGCGATCGACAATCGGGATCCGGGCATCGCGGGCCGGGACGAAGGAGCCCGCCTGTGCCAGCAGCGGGAGCAGGGCCGTCTGGCGCAGGTAGGTTGATTTGCCGCCCATGTTGGGACCGGTCAGCACGACGAGCTGACGAGTCTCCCCATCAAGATCGATATCGTTGGGCACGAAGGCGTGCGCCGCCAGGCGCTCCACGACCGGGTGACGGGCATCGGTCGCCACCATGTCCGTACCGACATGGACCTGAGGTTTGGTGTAGTTGGCCACCATCGCCGTTTCGGCCAGTCCGGCCAGCGCATCGAGCGCGGCGAGAGCGCGGGCCGTGTCCTGGATCCGGCCCGCCTCAACCGTGACGGCAACGCGGAGTGCCTCGAAGATGGCCAATTCGCGCTCGAGGATGCGCTCGTCCGCGCCCAGCACCTTCTCTTCGTGTTCCTTGAGCGCCGGCGTGGTGAAGCGCTCGCCACCGGCAATGGTCTGCTTGCGGTGGTAGTCGTCGGGCACCGCGTGGAGATTCGACTTGGAAATCTCGATGTAGTACCCGAACACCCGGTTGAAGCGCACCTTCAGGGAGGCAATGCCTGTGCGGGCGCGCTCGGCCTCTTCCATGTCGGCGATGATCTGCCGTCCGGAACGGCTGATGGTTCGCAGGCTGTCGAGTTCGGGATCGACACCATCGCAGGTGAAGCCACCATCGCGCGCCAGCGCCGGCGGGTCCTCGATGATGGTCTGCCCGATGCGCCCCCGCAGGTCGGCGAGGTCGTCGAGCTGGGCGACAAGCGCGGTCAGCAGCGGCGCCTGCATCACACCGAGCAGGCTCGACACACGTGGCACGATGTCGAGCGACCGCTTGAGGGCAAACAGGTCGCGCGGCCCGGCCTGTCCCAGCACGGCACGCGCGAGGAGGCGTTCCAGATCCTGCACGCCAGCCAGCGCCTCACGGAAACGCCCGCGCTCGACCGACTTGAAGGCCAGTTCCTCCACCGCGTCGAGGCGATCGCGAATGGCTTCGAGGATCACCAGAGGGCGGAGCAGCCACGACCGAAGCAGACGCCCACCCATCGACGTGACCGTGCGGTCAATTTCGCTGAGGA
>JAKFYA010000175.1 GCA_021731095.1 Acidobacteriota bacterium
GCCGTCGACCGGGTTCGGAATGACCGCATAGGCCTGGCCGAGATCAAACTCCTTGTCACGCGTCGGGTCCAGGGCGTCCTTGGCGCCGACATACGGCGAGTCGAGTTTGCCGTTGCCGTTGGTATCGACGACGGTCTTGATCATGCCGCCGGCGCCCTTCGGATTGCCGGTCGACTCCCACTTGCGGATGTCGAAGTAGCCGCCACCGCCGCCGTCGCCCCACAGCACTTCGTTGTCGTCGATCTGGATGTGGTGGCCCACCGGGCAGTCGGGGAAGTGCGTGACCTTGTCGGTCTTCGGTTCGAACATGCGGCAGCCACCGCGGGCCGTAATCCACACGCGGCCCTTGCCGTCGAACATCGGGTTGTGCGGCGCCACGGTGCCCTTCCAGATGACCTCGTCGCCCCAGTAGGGCGAAGTGACCGGCACGTCACCCGACCAGGCCTGGCTGAGACCCTGCTGGTGCGGTGGAACCGGGACGCGCTTCTCGGTGTGCTTGACCGGGTCGAGCACGGTAATCCAGTCGCCGCTCAGTTCTTCGACGCCGACCACGGGGCCATAGGCGTTCACCGTCGGGTTCCGGCGGTCGGTCGTGATTTCGTCGTGCACGAAGTTCTTCGGCGTCGACCACTCCCACTGGCTCACCACGATGTTGCGTTCCACGCCAGAGGGGCGCGGCGGCGGCACGGGCGGGAACTCGCCCTTGGCGATGCGGTCGGTCCAGTTGGCGAGAATCTGCAGCGAGCGCTGTCGGCCCACCGGGCCGAGCGTGCTGCTCATGAACGAGCCGCTGATGCCCACCTGCACGCGGTGGTCCCAGGCCTCGACCGAGTTCTTGAAGGTGCCGAGGTTCGGCGAGATCTCGCGCGTCACCTTCGTGCCCATCTGGTGGCACTGAGTGCAGGCGTTGGTCATCTTCATGTTGCCGATCCAGGCGCCCTGCGTCTTGAGCGACTCGGGCAGACCGTTGCCGGTGCGGCCGGTGCCCGGGAACTCGCTCTTCGGTGGCGGCTCCATCAGCGCGTACCAGTAGTTGGCCGGGTAGTACTCGGCGGCCGCCTTTGCCGTGGGCGCGACAACGGCCGTGAGGTTCAGGCGCTTGCCGGGCGCGGCCTGCACCTTTGGCGAGTCGATCAGGCCGTAGCCGCGCACCCAGACCGAGTAGTTCGCCTTGGGCAGGTCGGGCAGCACGTACTGGCCCTTGTCGTTGGTGACCACGATCTTGATGTACTTGGTCGGCAGATCGCCGGTTTCGGCCACCACCCAGACGCCCGCTTCGGGACCCTTGGGGCTGGCCACCACGCCGCCGATGTCGTCGGCGTCGATCGCCACGCTGGCGTTGCCGCCCTGTCGTGCGCCGAGGCCGGCCATCGAGGCGGCCAGCAGGACGGCAAAGGCGCCGCCGCCAAGCAGGGCTCGAACAGTGAATGGACTGCGCATCTGGATCTCCGTGTGAATGAACCTGGGGAACAGGCGGAAAAGCCCAATAGAAATAGCACAATGCGCGGGGGATGAACAGGTGCCCATGTGGCTTCTGCCCACCGCCGTCAGGACTGGCTCGACAGGTCCGACGATTATCTTCGCCGCAGCGACGCGCCTCCGAAATAATGGCGGCGGTCTGCGGCCACCGGGGCGCACACCGTGGCTGAGGCCGGCACGCCTGGCGCAAGGGCCAGGCGCTGAGGAAGGAGCAGAGATGATGCGATTCGGTGCCAGAGCAGCATGGCGGATCTGTCTGGGGGTGCTGGTGGCCCTGCCCCTGGGAGCCGTGGGCGTGTCGGCCCAGGAGACCCAGGGCCGCGAACCAGAGGCCTATTACTCCGTGGCGCAGGCCGCGCGTGGAGAGGCGCTGTTCGAGAAGCACTGCGGCTCGTGCCACTTCGCCGAGCCGGACCCGGAGAAGGCCAGGCTCCAGAAGACAGGGTTCGTGATTGCGCGCCAGACCCTGGTGAGCAATCTCGGTGGCACCTACATCGCGAACAAGCGGAGCAGTGGCCGTCGGATCTTTCCGACCGTCTACTACCTGTATCGCGAGCTGGAGTCGATGCCTGCCGTCACGGACAGCATCACACCCCAGATGCGCACGGACATCCTGGCCTACATCCTTCGGCAGAACAGCTACCCGGCCGGCACGGCGGAGCTGCGCCACGACCTGGCAGCCATGAAGCTGATGCCGCTCGACGAGCCGGGCTTCTCGCGTCTGTTCAACGGCAGGGACTTCACCGGCTGGAAGTTCCTGGTGGGTCTCGGCTGCGACCCGCCGCCACAGGGGTGTGGCCGCACGACGCCGGGAACCGCCTTTGTTGTCAGAAGCGGCGTGATTCAGGGCTCAGGCAAGGAGCACGGCTTCGCGTACACCGTCGGCAAGTACAAGAATTTCACGCTGCGGCTGGACTACCTCTCCGAGAAGCCGGCCGACTGGGACGGCGAAGACTTCTACTACTATGCCAACACCGGCTATCACCTGTTCCTGATGGACGAGAACCTCTTCGTCTGGCCGAAGTCCATGACGCTGGCTGGCGAGCAGCGTGACCTGGTGAAGCCGGTGGCGCTGGGTGGCACGAAGATCAAGGCGAACACCTGGGACGCTGACGCGCTCAGGAAGGTGGTGCGGCCACTGGGCCAGTGGAACTCGCTCGAGATTGTGTCGAAGGACGGCGACGTCAAGGCCTACGTGAACGACACGCTCGTCTCCACCGTCACGCAGCACGAGTACACCCAGCCGGGCTACATCGGCCTGCAGATGCAGGGCTACGCCTCACGCTGGCGGAACATCCGGATTCGGGAAGAGTAGGCGCCGCGAGTCGGGCGCGACCAGGGGGCAGGACAGCGCCTGGTCAGGAAAGGCCGGGAGCGGGGCCGAGGCCCCACTCCCGGAATCGTGCAGGTGTTACTTGTCGAGCGGCGTGCTGCGGACCTGGAACTTCATGACCTTGGGCCGTTCGCCCTTGCCACCTTCCTGGTGCCACGTGGCCTGACCGGCCTGCGTCGACCAGATGGCGCGGCCCTTCCAGCCGGCCTTCGGATCGTCGATACGACCGTCCATGCCGCGCGTCGCGAAGCCCATCGGGTAGGGCACGCGCATGGTGACCCACTTGCCCTTCACCCACGCGTAGATCGCTTCAGAACCCGAGCCGTTCATGAGCGGCGTGTTCTCGCCGAAGCCAGACGAGTTGTGCCAGTCGACCCAGTTCAGGTAGTGCGAGTCGGCCGTGCCTGACGCTTCAACCGTCTTGAAGTTCGGGCCAAGACCCTGGTGCAGGGTCCAGCCCTCGGGGCACTGGCGGCCAGCCACCGCTTCCGGGCCGGTCATCTTGGCCGTGCACTTGCGGCGGTCGAACTCGGCGTAGTGGCCGCTGTTCAGCGCCATCCAGATGATGCCGGTCGAGCGGTCCACGTCGATGCCGTGCGGGAGGAAGCCTTCCACCTTCACGCGCGGATCCATGTAGGGCACTTCGAAGTACTCGGAGAGCCGCGTCTTCGGGTCGATGCGGATCATGCCGCCCGGCACCATCGAGTACGACACCCAGATCGAACCGTCCACCGGGTTCGGGATGACCGAGTAGCCCTGACCCGGGGCAATCTGCTTGTCCTTGGTCGGGTCGACCGGGTCCCTCGGGCCCACCCAGCCGGCGTCGAGCTTGCCGTTGCCGTTCACGTCGATGACGGGAACGATGGTGCCGCCCGCGGTGGTGTCGTCGTGGTTCGCGTCCCACTTCTTCACATCGAAGTAGCCAGCGCCGTTGCCGTCACCCCACAGCACTTCGTTGTCGTCGATCTGGATGTGGTGGCCAATCGGGCAACCCGGAGCATGCCAGACCTTGTCGGTCTTCGGGTCATACATGCGGCAACCGGCGCGCGCCGCAATCCACACGCGGCCCTTGCCGTCGAACATCGGGTTGTGCGGCGCGACATACCCCTGCCAGATCGGTTCGTCACCCCAGTAGGGCGACGGGTTCGGCTGTTCCTGGGTCCAGGCGTAGCTCAGACCAGGCTTGTGCGGCGGCAGGTGCACGCGGCGATCCTGGTAGGTGACCGGGTTCAGGACGGTCAGGAAGTCGCCGGAGAGTTCCTGCACGCCATAGACCGGGCCGTTGGCGTTGATGGTCGGGTTGCGGCGGTCAGTGGTGACCTCGTCGTGGACGAACGACTTTGCGTCAGCCCATTCCCACTGCGAGATGACGACGTTGCGCTCCACGCCGACCGGACGGGGCGGCGCCACCTTCGGGATTTCGCCGGCCGCAATGCGGTCGGTCCAGTTGGCCAGAATCTTCAGCGTACGGTCGCGGCCCACCGGGGCCAGCGTGCTGTTCATGAACGCGCCGGAGAGGCCGACCTGCACGCGGTAGTCCCAGGCCTCGACCGAGTCCTTGAACGTGCCGAGGGCCGGGCTGATCTCGCGGGTCACCTTGTTACCCATGGTGTGGCACTGGGTGCAGGCGTTGGTCTGCTTCATGTTGCCGATCCAGGCGCCCTGGGTCTTCAGGCCTTCGGGAAGGCCGTTGGCGCCAGCGCCGCGGACACCCTTGCCCGGGAACTCGCTCAGCGGCGGCGGCTCCATCAGCGCGTACCAGTAGTTGGCCGGGTAGTACTGCACGGCTGCCTTCGCGTTTGGCGCGATGACCGCGCGCAGGTTGAGCCGCTTGCCCGGCTCGGCCGTCTGCTTCGGCGAGTCGACCAGACCGTAGCCGCGGACCCACACGCTGTAGGTCGCCTTCGGCAGGTCCGGCATCACGAACCGGCCCTTGTCGTCCGTCACCACGATCTTGATGAACTTGGTCGGAAGGTCCCTGGTTTCGGCAATGACCCACACGCCGGCCTCGGGGCCCTTCGTGCTGGTCACCACGCCGCCAAGGTCGTCGGCATCAATGGCCACGGCAACGGGGGCGGCCTGACGGGCACCCAGGCCCGCGAGCGACGCCGCGAGGAAGACCAACAGGCCGGCCCCCACGCGTGCGGGAATGGACAATCTCTTCAACATGTTGCGGTCTCTCCTTGTTCGACGTACGGCGAACACAGTGACATGAAGCTATGAGGCTAGCTCTAGAAGGATAGTCCAAGCCGCACCGCCGGGAAACGGGTCCGGAAAAACTTCAGGAAGCCGTCAGAAAGGCGTCAGAATCGCGGCATGTCTGGGCAGGAGAAGGCCGGTCTGGCGGCCGGTGCGGTGGGTGCCGCTGGTCTGCTGGTGTTTCTGGCCATCGGCCGACCGGCCGGAGCCGCGCTGCCGGCGCGTCCGGAGCCGTCGGTGGTTGGCGCGTCGATCGCGGATCTGCAGCGGGCCATGGCGGAGAAGCGCGTGACCTCCCGGCAGGTGACCCAGCAGTACCTCGACCGGATTCGCCAGTACGACCCCGTCCTGCGGGCGGTGATGACCCTGAATCCGGTGGCGCTGGACGAGGCCGATCTACGGGACCGTGAACGGGCCCGGGGCCGGGTGCGCGGGCGGCTGCACGGCATCCCGGTGGCGCTCAAGGACAACATCCAGGTGGCCGGCCTTCGAACGACCGGTGGTGCCCTGGCCTTTGCCACGCTGGTGCCACCCTCCGACGCGACGGTGGTCACCCACCTGCGCGAGGCTGGGGCTGTCATTCTGGCCAAGACCAGCCTGACCGAGCTGGCAAACTGGGTAGCCGAGCGCATGGCCAATCATGCGAACCCCGTGGCCGGTCGAGGACGCAACCCGTACGGTGCGCTGCTGGACCCCGGCGGCTCCAGCTCCGGCGTCGGCACCGCCGTCAGCTTCTGGGCTGCGAGCGTCGGCACGGAAACGTCCGGGTCGATTCTCACGCCGTCGGATCGGACCATGCTGGTGGGCGTGAAGCCGACCGTCGGTCGGTTGAGCCGGCAAGGCGTGATTCCCATCACGGCCGACCAGGACACCCCGGGCCCGATGGCCCGCACTGTGGCCGATGCCGCCGCCATGCTCGGCGCCATGGAAGGGGTTGCGCCAGATCCGGCCGATCCGGACACCGGGCGATGTGCGCCTCCGCCACGCCGCGACTATGTGCGTGGCCTGGGGGCGGCCCGCCTGCGCGGGGCGCGCATCGGCGTGCCCCGACGCGGATTTGCCGACCGTCTGGACCCCGCGCGCGCCGCCGCCTTCGAAGAGGCCATCGCCCTGCTGCGGCGGGAGGGCGCCACGGTCGTGGACCCGGCAGACCTGCCGAGTGCGGTGGCCGCGTCGCCCGAGGACAACCTGTTCGCCTGGCCCATCTGCGCTGGAGCCAGCGACAGGAAGGGGCGCGACGCCGACTGTTCGGTGGTGTTGAAGTACGGCATGAAGCGCGACTTCAACCGATGGCTGACGTCGCTGGGTGATGCGGCGCCCGTTCCCAGTCTGTCGGCCCTCCGCGCCTGGAATCTGGCGCATCGCGAGCAGGGCGCCCTGGCGTCCGGACAGGCGCGGCTGGATATCTCCGACGAGATGGACCTGGAGGCGGACCGGGCGCGCTACGAGGCCGACCGCCGCCGGGACCTGCGGCTGTCACGGGTAGCGGGCATCGATGGTGCGCTGCTCGCCGATCGGCTTGACGCCCTGCTGTTCGCTGGTCCGGCCGGCGCCGATGTGGCCGCGCGAGCGGGCTATCCCAGTGTGACGGTGCCGTTCAGGCTGGTGGAGGTCGGTACACCGTTCGGCGTGGCGTTCACCGGGACGGCCTGCCGCGAGCCAGCGTTGCTGACGCTGGCGGCCGCATTCGAACGGGCCTCGCGTGGTCGCGTGGCGCCGCCGGGATTCCCCTAGGGAACGCCGGCGCGGTCTTACATCTCGACCTGAACGCCGAGCTCGACGACCCGATCGGGGGGCAACTGGAAGAACGCCGTGGCCCGCACCGCGTTGCGCGACATCAGGACAAACAGCTGTTCCCGCCACTTCGCCATGCCGGGACGGTCGCTGACGAGAATCGTCTCGCGGCCGAGGAAGAAGGTGACGTCCTCGTCATCGATTTCGAGGCCGAGGCGGCGGGCCTGACCCAGTGCCTGCGGCACGTCCGGGTTCTGCATGAAGCCGTACCGGACGATGACGTTGGCCACACCGTGGCCCAGGTCGCGCACAGTCACCTGGTCGGCCAGCGGAATCACCGGCACGTTCGCCGTGGTGACCGTCAGCACGACGGCCCGATCGTGGAGCACCTTGTTGTGCCGGAGGTTGTGCACCAGCGCGGGAGGCGTGCTCTGGGTCTGCGCCGTCATGAACACCGACGTGCCGTGGACGCGCGTGGGCGGCGTCGACTCCACCATCTGCATGAAGTCGTCCAGCGGGAGGGCGCGGGCCGTCAGGCGCTCGAAGAGAATGCGACGGCCGGTCTTCCAGGTCGTCATCGCGGTGAAGATGGCTGCGCCGATGACCAGCGGCAGCCAGCCGCCATGCGCCACCTTCAGGAGGTTCGCGCCGAAGAAGGCTCCGTCAATCAGGATCAGCGTGCCCGACAGGGCCCAGGCGGCTACCGGGGGCCACTTCCACCGCTCGGTGGCGATGACGTGCAGCAGGATGACCGTGATGAGCATGGTCATCGTGACGGCAATGCCGTAGGCCGCGGCCAGCGAGGTGGAAGTTTCGAACCCGATCACGATGACGATGGTGGCCACCATCAGGGCCCAGTTCACCTGGGGCACATAGACCTGGCCGATCTCGTCAGAGGAGGTGTGGGCGATGTCGAGGCGCGGCGCGTAGCCGAGCTGGATCGCCTGGCGGGTCAGCGAGAACGCGCCAGAGATGAGGGCCTGCGACGCGATGATGGCGGCAAAGGTGGCCAGCACGACCATCGGAATCAGCGCCCAGCTGGGCGCCAGCAGGAAGAACGGCTGTTCGGCGGCACTGGCGTCGGTCAGCAGCAGGGCGCCCTGTCCGAAGTAGTTCAGCAGGAGCGCCGGCAGGACCACGACAAACCAGGCCAGCCGGATGGGACGTTTGCCGAAGTGGCCCATGTCCGCATACAGGGCCTCGCCGCCGGTGACCGCGAGGAAGACGGCGCCCAGCACCGTGAACCCGTGCCAGCCATGTTCGACGAAGAACCGGACGCCGTGCCTCGGGTCGATGGCACCGAGCACCGCCGGATACCGCACGATCCACGAGATGCCCAGCACGGAGATGGCGACGAACCAGAGGATCATCACCGGTCCGAAGAGCCGGCCCACCTTGTGCGTGCCGAACTGCTGGATGACGAACAGACCGACGAGGATGGTCACCGTGAGCGGCACGACGTACGGCTCGAAGAGCGGCGTCGCGACCTTCAGACCTTCCGTGGCGCTGAGGATGCTGATGGCCGGCGTAATCATGCCGTCGCCGTAGAGCAGCGCTGCGCCGATGATGCCGAGGCCGATGAGCACGGGGCGGGAAATGCCGTTCGGCACCAGCGCCGTCAGGGCCAGGATGCCGCCTTCGCCGTTGTTGTCGGCGCGCATCACGATGGCGATGTACTTGATGGAGATGACGATCAGGAGGGCGTAGATGATGAGCGACAGGACGCCCAGCACGTTGTCGTGCGTGGGGGGCACGGCATGACTGCCGTAAAAACACTCCCGCATCGTGTAGAGCGGGCTGGTGCCGATGTCACCGTAGACGACGCCGATGGCGCCCAGTGTCAGCGGCAGCAGCACGCCGGCTGAGCGCGTTCCCGAACCATGTCCTGAACTCATTACGCGTTCTCGTACCTTATCACGCAGCCTACAGCCCGCACCCGATGGCCGGCCGCCATGCCGACCGACACCACTGTCCTACCATCGACTGGCACGCGCGCGCGGCTGCGGGCGTGCGGCCACCGCATCGGGCCGACCCGGCAGATAGA
>JAKFYA010000378.1 GCA_021731095.1 Acidobacteriota bacterium
AGGCTCAGCACCACCTGCATGACGCCAGCCCGCTTCTGCGTGTGAGACACCACTTAGCGGCCTCGCCCGATTACACTAGAGGCCGCGTCCCGGAAGGCCGCAGCATCGACCCGGCCTTCAGGCCACTGCCCGCACATGCGCACCATATTCGTCCTGATTATCGTCCTGGTGGGGGGAGCCAACGCGCTCAAGGGCGCGTTTGAAGGGCTGTTGTTCTATCTCTGGATTGCGTATTTCCGTCCGGACTCCTGGATGTGGAGCGCCACGCTCGTCCAGGTTCTCAGTCTGTCGTTCAATTCGGGCCTGTATCTCCTGGTCCGATCCGTCCCCACGCTCCTGAGCCCGCGCATCGACCTGCGCACCTCACTGCTTGGCATCTTCTTCATCCTCACCGGTATTTCGGCCTTTACGTGTACCACCGATCCGACCTCGTGGACGCGCTGGGTCGAGTTCGCCAAGATTCTGGTCATCGCCTACATCCTGTACGCGCTCACCTGCGAGGACGTGAAGCGCTTCCGGATGGTCGTGCTGGTCATCTCGGTCTCACTCGGCATCGAGGCCGCCAAGCAGGGCTACATCGGCCTCATCCTCCGGCCGGGCGGCATCAACGAGAATCCCCTGCCGCATCTGGGCGACAACAATGGCGTCGCCGTCGGCATGCTGATGCTGACGATGTTCTTCGTGGCGCTGTCGAAGACCACCACCCGCTGGTGGGAGAAGCGGATCCACCAGTTCTTCGTCCTGGGCGTCGGCTATCGCGCCATTTCCACCTACTCGCGCGGCGCCTTCCTGTCGGCCGTCGCCATCATGCTGGTGTACTTCGCGCGGTCCAACCAGAAGATTCGCGCCGGATTCGGGGCCATCGTGCTGGCCGGCGTGGTGCTCTCCGTTCTGCCGCAGCAGTTCTGGGACCGCATGGGCACGATGAACGTGTCGTCCGAAGAGGAGATGGAGGATTCGTCACGCAGCCGCATCCACTTCTGGCGGGTCGCGGTGGACATGGCGAACGCCCATCCGGTCATGGGCGTGGGCTTCAACGCCTACAACGCGAACTTCGACGCCTACGACTACTCGAAGGGCTTCTACGGCAAGGGACGCTCGGTGCACAGCATGTGGTTCGGCATCCTCGCCGAGCTCGGCTATCTGGGCCTCTTCCTGTTCGTCTCGATGCTGCTGCTCTCTGTGGTCGCCACGCAGCAGGTTGCCCGCATGGCCAAGAAGAAGACGCTTCCGGAGGAGTACTACTTCTACGCCATCGGCCTGCAGACCGCGTTTGCGGCCTGCCTGGTGGGCGGCACCTTCGTGCCGTGGCACTACACCGAGATGCTCTATCACTCCATCTGCCTCAGCATGGCGCTGCGCACGCTGGCACTGGCGGAAGTGGCGAAGACGACCATCGCGGCACCCGTGGTCAAGTTCGGCGACGCCCCGGTGCCAACCTTCAGGCCGGCCGCGGCCACCGCAACCCGGGGGCAGGCGCATGCCTGACCGTCGTCCCATCCGCATTCTTGAACTCCGCAGCGTGCGCGGCACCGGCGGGGGCCCCGAGAAGACCATCATGGTCGGCACGGCACGGACGGACCCGTCACGGTATGCCATCACGGTCTGTTACCTGCGCGACCTGCGTGATGATGCGTTCACGCTGGACCGCGTGGCCCGGGGGCTGGGCCTTGACTACGCGGAAGTGACCGAACGGCATTCCCTGGATCTCTCCGTCTGGCCCGCGCTGCGCGCGCTGGTCCGGTCGCGCAGTATCGACATCGTGCACGCGCATGAATACAAGTCCGACCTCCTGGCCTGGCTGCTGGCCCGGGCGGAAGGCATCACGCCAATGGCCACGGTCCATGGCTGGAGCGGCACCAGCCTCAAAGAGCGCCGCCTGTACTATCCCGCCGACCGGCTGGTGCTTCGGGCCTTTCCGCGGGTCGTCGCGGTGTCCAGTGTGATTCGCGGTGAACTGGAGCAGGCGGGTGTGCAGCCCACCCGCATCCGGACCATCCTGAACGGCGTGGACACCGGCACCTTCCGACGAGACCCGGCCCGCGTGGCGCAGGCCCGTGCCCGCTTCGGGATTCCTGCCGGGGCCGTCGTCCTTGGCGGCGTTGGCCGGCTCTCAGCCGAGAAGCGCGTGGACCTGCTCATCGACCTGCTGGCCGATCTCCGTGCCACCCATCCGATGGCCCACCTCCTGCTGGCCGGCGACGGCCCCGAGCGCGCGGCGCTCGAGGCGCGGGCCGCCGCACGTGGGATCTCGGCCGCCTGCCACTTCGCCGGGGTGTGCGCCGACATGCCGGAGGTGTACCACGCCCTCGACCTCTTCGTGCAGAGCTCGGACACCGAGGGCACTCCCAATGCCGTGCTTGAGGCCATGGCGATGGAGGTGCCTGTGGTCGCCACGGCCGTCGGAGGCACCGCCGATCTGATGACACCTCTCGAACACGGCCTGCTGGTGCCCCGTCGGCATCCGGAGGCTCTGCTGCACGCGGTTCGCACGACGCTCGACCTGCCAGACCAGGCACGCGCACGTGTGGCGGCGGCCCGTGCACGCGCAGTCGGCGCCCTCTCGTTCGAGGCCCGCATGCATGCCGTGGAAGCCATCTATGACGAGCTTCACGCCACGCGCCCGCAGGCCCCCTCACTGACGGCGGTGGCATGAGCGGCCTGCGCGAACGGCTGAAAGCGACCGTCCGAGGTGCCGCCACCGTGGCGGTGGTGCCGGCCCTTCTGTCGTTCCGGGTCCGCGCCGCGTTGTTCGGTGCCGACCGGGCGCTGGAGGGATCCAGCCAGGCCTTCGCCCTGCTCCCCGGAATCGCCGGGCAGTATCTGCGGCGGGCCTTCCTCAGTCACACCCTGGCCTACTGCGCACCCTCGGCCACGATCGAGTGCGGCACCCTGTTCTCGTCTACCGGCGCACGGCTGGATGACGGCGTCTATGTCGGGCCGAACTGCCATCTTGGCCTCGTGCATCTGGAGCCATTCGTGCTGTTGGGCCCGGCCGTCGTCATCCCGAGCGGCGGCCGCACGCATGGCACGACAGACCCCTCGATGCCGATTCGGGACCAGCAGGGCGAGCGTCATCTGGTCACCATCGGGACAGGAACCTGGGTGGGGGCGACGGCCGTCGTGATGGCCGACGTCGGGCGCGACACGGTCATTGGCGCCGGAGCGGTGGTCACCCAGTCGATTCCACCTGGCGTGGTCGCCGGTGGCGTGCCGGCCCGCGTGATCCGCGCACGACAGGGCGCCGTCGCGCCGACGCACCCCTGACGTGCGGGTTCTCTTCCTCAGTCACCGCCTGCCCTACGCGCCGAATCGCGGCGACCGTCTGCGGGCGCATGCGCTCCTGCGCGCCCTGCGCGGTTTTGCCACCGTGGACCTCGTCGCGCTGGCCCACGACGCGGAAGAAGCCTCCCACGCGGAGGACCTGGAACCGCTCGTCGACTCGGTGACCGTCGTGCGCACCAGCCGGCTGCGCGGCGCGCTCCGTGCCGTCGCGGCGCTCCTGACCGGACGGCCGCTCACCCACGCCCTGCTGCACGCCCCTGGCCTCCACGCCGAACTCCTGCGCTGTGTCTCGGCTCACCGCCCGGACGTGGTGCTGGCGTTCTGTTCGGGCATGGCGCCACTGGCCCTGGCACCACCACTCGCCGGCCTGCCGCTGCTGCTGGACATGGTCGATCTGGACTCGCAGAAGTGGGCGGCGCTGGCGGCCACCACGCGCGCGCCCCTTGGCTGGGTGTACGCGCGCGAGGCCCGCCTGATGACGGCCTTTGAACGCCTCGTGGCGCAGCGGGCCGCGCACGTGCTGGTGGTCAATCCGCGCGAACGGGACGCCATGCTGGCCATTGAACCCTCCGCGCAGGTGTCGGTGGTCGCCAACGGCGTGGCCCTCGGGCACTTCGCGCCCGCCGGTCCCCCGCCCGAGAGCCAGACGGTCACCTTCTGTGGCGTGATGAACTACCGGCCCAACGTCGACGGCGCCCTGTGGCTGGCCCGCGAGGTCTGGCCCCTGGTTCGAGCGCAGGTCCCGGCCGCGACGCTCAGTCTGGTCGGGATGCACCCCACGGCTGCTATCCGGTCTCTGGCCGACTCGGGACAGCAGATTCTGGTGACCGGTGCCGTGCCCGACGTGCGCCCCTATCTGTGGCAGTCAGCCGTCGCCGTCGCCCCCTTGCAGGTGGCGAGGGGCGTGCAGAACAAGGTGCTGGAGGCGCTCGCCGCTGGTCTGCCGTGCGTCGTCACACCTGTCGTTGCCGACGGGCTGCCCGCTGTGGCGCTCCAGGGCTGCACGGTGGCGACGGACGCATCGGCGTTTGCATCCGCGATCGTGGCCGCCCTGGCCCGCTCACCCGAGGCACGCCGGGCCGAGGCCCGCCGCGCCGATCTGACCATGGTGGACTGGCCCCATACGCTGGCCACGTTGCAGCCGCTGCTCGCCGGCATCGCCGACGCCAGACCCGACTGAGCCGGGGCGCGAGGCGCCACTCGGGCGGGCGGTGCCCTCAGACCAGACCGAACCGGTGCGCCACCAGCCAGGCGAGCCCCAGTCCGACAACACCGATGCTGGCGCCAGCCAGCCACCAGAACCGCCGGATGGCGCGCACCTTCTGTGGTTCGAACGGCGGCAGCGGCGGCGGCAGCGGCACGGATGACGGCACGCGAACCTGCAGGGCCTCTGGACGACGGGACAGATAGCCGTGCATCAGCCCGCGCGACAGTAACAGCACCAGCGGCCGCGTGCTGGTGCGCGTCGGCATGGCGGGCAGGGCGGTCATGGCGTAACGGAAGAAGAACTCCGCACGCTCGAGACACCGGGCGCGCAGTTCGTCGTCTTCGCCGGCGTAGCGCGCGGCAAACGCGAAGACCTCTGACTTCCAGAGATCCTGGACCGCCCAGGTCTCGGTGGGATACTCCAGCTCCGCGGCCCGCTCCAGATACGGCCGCTCGTGGGTATCCATCCAGCGGGCGTAGGCCAGCAGCGCCTGTTGCGCATACGCGAAGCGCTCGTCCAGTTCGCCACGCTCGCCCTTGAGGTCGAGGTAGCGTCCCAGCGCGTGCAGGAACACGGTGTAGGACCAGCGCGCCTCGATGTTCAGCAGATCCCGCGCCGCGATGTCATCGGCCGGATGGATGCAGCGCCGGATCAACGCTTCGACCTTGTCGAGAAACCGTCGCTCACCCGTCAACTGGAGGCCGGTCAACAGCGCGCCAATGGCGTTACCGGCCCCGCGCCCGGGCCCGTGGTAGAGCGGCGACCCACTGGCGCTGGCAAAGCCGGTGTCGCCGCCTGCGAGCCACCGGAACACACGCTTCCGGCCGTCATCCATGTCGATGACCCACTGCGCCAGTTCCACCGCCGCCTCACGGCTGGCTGTCGACCCCGTGAGGAACGCGTGCAGCATCAGGCCTGCGGCGTAGCAGTGTTCGTTGGCCGGTCCGCCGCCGAAGATGCCTGGCGCGCGCGTGTAGGCCCGATGGGTGGCGCGTCCGGCATCCATGTAGTGCGCGGAGTGCCAGAAGAGACCGTGGTCATAGATCGCCCGGTCGCGGGTGGTGTGGTAGAGGTCGATGTCGACGACGTGCTGCGCCAGGTCCACCATCGGCTGCCACCAGCGGACGTCCCCACTGCGCAGGAACTGCAGGGCCATGCCGGCCACCGCGTCGTACTGGTTGTTGTAGTGCGACACGATGGGTGCCGCGCCGGTGTAGTAGGCGCCTTCGTGATCCGCGTAGAGATCGCCGAAGTTGCGCCAGCCATACTCGTCGATGACTTCCCGCTTCGCGACAAACGATTGCGGACCGTCGATGGCCTCGGTCACCAGTGTGGCGTGGTCGCGATCCGGGTTCTCGTCGAGTGGCAGCAGGTAGGACAGCGCGCCGCTCCCACAGTAGTGCGCCGGCGTGGCGCGTGCCAGCAGCGGGCTCCGCGCCCACGCCAGCCGGCCCTCAGGCGCGGCATCCTCGCCCCAGGCCACCACGACCGTCCAGGTCTTCTGTTCACCCGGCTGCAATTCATGCGGCTCGCCATGCTGGCGCGGCAAGAGCCGCACCCGGACACCGGCCGCCCCCGCCTCAATGGCCTGCGGGAAGTTCTGCCAGAACTGCGGCACCACCACGCCCAGACGAGCATCGCCGCGCTGCGCCACCACCAGTGGCGTGGCCCGGTCACCCTCCCAGGCGCCGTTGGCCGACTCGCCCCGGTAGCCGCGGAAGGCCAGTGGCACGTCGCCCTTCGCGTTCACGTGCGTGCGATAGTTCCAGCGCTCACCGCCACTCGAGGCCTGGAACAGCGAGACACGCTCGCCGCAGGCCACCGGCGCGGCCGCCTCATCAGGGGAGCACGACACGGACACGGCACCGTCGCCTTCGGGCCAGGCCAGCACCAGGCTGACGTCCTCGAACAGACGCGCGTGCGGATCTCCGAGGTCCCAGTAGCCGCCCGGATGCACCGCCGGTTCGGTGTTGCGCACCGTCACCTCGCACCGCACCTGGCTGGCGCCCGCCTCGACATGCAGCCGCGCCGAGACCTGGATGCCGGCCAGTGCCTGGACGGCTGGCCACGCGGCGTCCACCCGCACGACGGCCCGGACCGGACCGGCATCTTCCACCGTCACCGCGCCGATGCGCAGGCCGTGCTCGACGCCGCCCGCGCTGATGGACAGGCCACTGCGCAGATGGTCGAACGCAAGCGGCACCTCGGCCGTGGAGACTCCGAACGGAAAAGACGTGCCCGGACGAAGGTGCCACGCCAGCGCGCCAGAACGCACGCTGGTCGTGCTGCCATCGATGTCCACCTGCACCACGGTCCGCGGCGAGACGGCCGGCGTGAGCGTCAGCGCATACGACACGGGCGCCTCGCCACCGTGGTGGTCGACCTGCGCGTCCACCAGCAGCCACCGGACCGACCCGTCGGGCCAACGGTCCAGCACCCGTCCCTGGCCGGTGTGCACGCCGCCAGCGGCATCGGTCAGCGTCAGGGCTGTGGGCGTGCCGGGCACCAGGCCCCGCCCGAACGGCAGGCCACAGCGCACCGCTTCGCCCTGCCGCGGCAGGCTACGACCGCGTGGCGCGAGCGGCGACACGAGCACCGTGACGGGATTAACAGATGACACGGATGGGGCGTGCTAGCATTTTTCGATCATCAGCGACCGCGCAATGCACAGAGTCACCGCGCTCGACGGCCTTCGCACCATTGCGGTGCTGGCCGTCAT
Source organism: Acidobacteriota bacterium (assembly GCA_021731095.1). Classification (GTDB taxonomy): domain Bacteria; phylum Acidobacteriota; class Vicinamibacteria; order Vicinamibacterales; family UBA2999; genus JAKFYA01. The sequence goes on from JAKFYA010000378.1 coordinate 7,212, forward strand.
CCTTCAGCACTACGGCCCGAAAGCCCTGGCCAACGCGGTGAACCCTGGTGGGCTCGGCGTGCGGCTGTTCTTCGTCCTCAGCGGGTTCCTGATCACGGGCATCCTGCTGAATGCCCGTCGGACGGGGGCAGACGAGGACCGCGGCGGCATCCTGCGCGCGTTCTACCTGCGCCGCGCCATCCGCATCCTGCCAGCCTTCTACCTCGTCCTGGCGCTGGGTGTGGCGCTCGAACCCCAGATACGTCGGGACTGGCTGTGGCACGCCACCTATCTCTCGAACCATTACGTCATTGCCCTCGGCCACTGGCCCCGCGCCATTTCGCATGCGTGGTCACTGGCGGTCGAGGAGCAATTCTACGTTGTCTGGCCACTGGCCGTGCTGTTCACACCGGTACGCCGGCTGGGCCCGATGATCATGGCCACCATCGCGGCGGGTCCCCTCAGTCGCGGGCTGATTTTTGCGTTCACGGGCAGCGCGCTGTTCGCGTCGCTTCCGATGACCTCCGCGCTCGACTCGCTGGGCGTCGGCGCATGGCTGGCCTGGCAGCGCCGCGACCCAGACCGGCGTTCCGCGCCCGTGCCGTCATGGCTTGCGGCCCTCGGCGTCATCCTGGTTGCGACGAGCCGTGTCGTGCCGCTCCCGGAGTGGGTGTCGGTGGTCACCGGTGACCTGGCAGCCGCCGCAGCATTCGTCTGGGTCATCGACCGCGTCTCGCGCGGAGGTTCCGCGGTGTCGTGGCTGACGTGGCGTCCGCTGACCTATGTCGGCACCATCTCGTACGGCGTCTATCTGGTGCACAACTTCGCAGGCTCCCTCGGTGTCGCCCTCCTGCCGAAGGCTGCGGCCCGCTGGGTCGAGTCGCACGGCTGGATGCCAGCCCTGGTCGTGACGCTGGTGTCGGTGTTGCTGGCCAGCGCGTCATGGCGCTTCGTGGAAGAGCCCCTTAACCGCCTCAAGCGGCGCTGGCCGTACCTGCCATCTACGCATCTCCCCACCACCAGTCAGGCGGCGGGCCTGTGACCGCCACGCGCATTCGTGCGCTTGACGGCCTCCGCGCGCTGGCCGTCCTGGCGGTGGTCCTGGAGCACTTCGGGCCGGTGCACCTGGCCGAGCTCGTCCACCCGGGCCGGCTTGGCGTCCGGCTGTTTTTCGTCCTCAGCGGTTTCCTCATCACCGGCATCCTGCTGGAGGCCCGCGCCGCCGGGGGCCCCGCGGCCACGGGCTCCATCCTGCGTGCCTTCTTCGTGCGGCGGGCGCTGCGTCTGCTGCCGCTGTTCTACGTGGTGCTCGCCATCAGCTGCGTGTTCTCACCTTCCGTGCGAGAGGGATGGCTGTGGCACGCGACCTACCAGACCAATCACTACATCGCGATTCTGGGTGGATGGCCAACGGCGTTTGCCCATGCCTGGTCGCTCGCGGTGGAAGAGCAGTTCTACCTGGTCTGGCCGTGGATCATCCTGCTCCTGCCATTGCGGGCCCTCGGCCCCGCGATGGCGGGAGCAGGATGATCC
>JAKFYA010000280.1 GCA_021731095.1 Acidobacteriota bacterium
ACACGCGTTCACGGGTGGCTACTCCGTGGTCACCAAGGATGCGTTGCCGTTCGCGCGAACCATCGGCAGCCGGCCAGCCCGCATCTTCGGCCTGAATACCATCGGCCTGGCGCGTCGGGGATTCACCTCGGACACGATTTCCCAGCTCAAGCAGGCCTACCGGTATCTGCTGCAGTCGAAGCTGAACACGTCTCGGGCCGTCGAAGCGATTCAGCGGGATCCGATGCTGAAGGACCCCGAGGTCGCCTATCTGCTCGAGTTCATCCGGACATCCCGCCGCGGGGTGATCCTGAGAAAGCCGAGCCGTCGCGCCGAGGAAGTCGTTTCGGACGAGTAGGCGAGTCATGCACCTGGGGCTCATCGCCGGCGGCGGCCGGTTCCCGCTGGTCATTCTGGATGCGGCGCGGGCGCAGGGCCACGACGTGACGGTGGTGGCCGCCCAGGAAGAGGCGGATGGGGCGCTGACCGCCGCAGCCGAGCGGCACGGCGTGCCGATCCACTGGATATCCCTGGGTGAACTGGGCAAGTGCATCAAGCTGCTGAAGGCCGCAGGCATCGACCGTGCGGTCATGGTGGGCTACGTCAAGCACACCCGAATCTTCGCGAAGGGGCGCATCATCCCCGACTTCACCCTGCTCAGCCTGCTCGGCAAACTGGTGGGCAAGAACACTGACGGGATTCTCGGGGCGCTCGTGGACGTGTTTCGCGACCACGGCATTGAGGTGATGGATTCGACGGCGCTCATCACGCCGCTGCTGGCAGCGGCCGGTCCACTCTCGGCGCGGGCGTTGAGCGACGAAGAGCGGCAGGACATCGAGTGGGCCTATCGCTATGCCGATGCCATCGCTGGACTCGATATCGGCCAGTCGATTGCCGTGAAGGACCGGGCCGTGGTGGCAGTCGAGGCCATGGAAGGCACCGACGAGATCATCCGACGGGCCGGCATGCTGGCGGGTGAGGGCTTCTCGCTGGTGAAAGTGGCCAAGCCGAACCAGGATATGCGGTTTGATGTGCCTGTGGTGGGACTGGGCACGATTGCGGCACTGCAGGCCGCCGGGGGCACGGCGCTGTCGATTGATGCCGGCCGGACGCTGCTGATGGATGGCGCCGCCGTGCTGGCTGCCGCCGATGCGGCCGGCGTGGCCGTCTGGGGACGCGCGCTGGGCCAGACGGCCGGACGAACCGTCACGCCAGTCGCCGGGGGCGCACGATGACCGACGTGCGCGTCGGAGTTGTCGGTGTCGGGCATCTGGGTCAGCATCATGCGCGGTTGCTGGCCGACCTGCCGGGTGTTCGCTTTGTCGGGCTCGTTGATGCCAGCGGCGCGCGTGCCACAGAGATTGCCGCCCGGTCAGGGGCCCGGATCTTTCCGGACGTGCTGTCACTGGCCGGAGAGGTGGATGCGGTGACGGTGGCGGTGCCGACCGACGCCCACCTGGCGGTGGCGGCGCCGCTCCTCGAGCGACGCATTGCGACGCTCGTGGAGAAGCCGATAGCGCCGACGCTGGAAACGGCGTCCGCGCTGGTGGCCCTGGCAGCCCGGCATGGCGTGATTCTGGCGGCCGGGCACACCGAACGCTTCAATCCGGCCATCGAGGCGGCGAGTGCCGTGATCCGACAGCCGCAGTTCATCCAGGTCACGCGCGTCAGCCCGTTTCCCGAACGGAGCCTCGATATCGACGTCGTCTTCGACCTCATGATCCACGACCTCGATCTGCTGCTGGCCCTGGTGGATGCACCTGTGACCCGTATCGAGGCGGTGGGCACGTCGGTCCTCACGTCACGGACGGACTTTGCGACCGCTCGACTGGTCTTCGCCTCTGGGTGTGTGGCGCACGTCACGGCCAGCCGCGTGAGCCAGGAGCGTGAGCGGTCGTGGCGGGTAGTGCAGCCCGATGCCTTCCTCCACATCGACTGCGCGGGGCGCACGGTGGACATGACCCGCGTAGACCGGAGCGGCACGCATCCGGTGCTGCGACCCGAACGGCTGGTCGTGCGTGAGCAGGAGCCGCTGCGGGCTGAGCTGGCCGACTTTGTTGACGCGGTGCGCGAACGGCGCGCGCCACGGGTGAGCGGGGAAGCCGGTCGCGATGCGATCGCGCTGGCGACCCGAGTGACTGACGCGATCGCACAGAACTGACATGACGACATCCCCGCTCGACCTCGCCGCCCGTTCCCTGGCCGACGGACAGGCCCTGTCCGCTGACACACTTGCGGCACTTGCTTCGGAGCCAGACATCCTGCGGCTCGGCATGGTCGCCGACGATGTGCGCCGACGTGCCACCGGGCGCCGTGTGACCTACGCCCTGGTGACCACGGTGACTGTAGGCGGAGGAGTGCCCTCGGAAATTCCTGCCGACGCCGTCGAGGTCCGCCTCACCGGCGCGCCGGCCAGTCCGGCGGCGGCCATTGAGGCCGTGCGGGCGGCCGTGGCCGTGGGCGGAGACCGGGTGGTCAGCGGATTCTCGCTGGCGCAGCTCACGACGCTGGCTGGTGTCGACGGGCTGCCCGCCCTGCTGGGCGCGCTCCGCGAAGCCGGGCTGTCCCGGATTGCCGAAGCGCCCGTCGATGGGTTGTCCGAACCCGAGCAGAGCGTCCGTGCGGTGGTCGAGGCGGGCTTCCCGGAACTGCGGCTGACCATCGACAAGGTGTCGACGGCGCAGGCACGGAGCCAGGCGATGCTGGTGGCCCGGGACCTGTGCGCCCGGTTCCCGTTCATCACGGCCGTGGCGCCGCTGCCGATGGTCCTGAATGCCTTCCGGCCGACGACCGGGTATGACGATGTCCGCGCTGTGGCGCTGGCGCGTCTCGCCATACCCTCCGGACCGGCCATCCAGGTGGACTGGCTGCGCTACGGGCCGAAGCTGGCGCAGGTGGCCTTGACCTTCGGCGCTGACGATCTCGATGACGTACCACCGGTGACGCCAGGCGTGGAGGGTGTCCGTCGTGGCACGCTGGCAGAGCTGACGCGCAACATCGCGTCTGCCGGATACGACGCGGTGGCCCGCCGGGGTTCGCTCGTCCGGTGAAGACGCGGGTGGGGGCGGTGGGCTACCTGAACGCACGGCCGCTGACCTGGGCCCTTGACCAGGAGCCAGCCCGGTGGGAGGTGCGCTACGACCTTCCGGCGGTCTGTGCGCATCTGCTGCACGACGGTGTGGTCGACCTGGGGCTGATTCCGTCTGTGGAATTCCTGGGCAGCCCTGAGTACCGGCTGGTGCCCGGCGTCGGTATCGGATCGCGTGGCGCCGTGGCCTCCGTCGCGCTCTTTACACGGATGGATATCCGGGACGTGCGTCGGATTGCTCTCGATACCAGTTCGCGGACCTCGGCGGCGCTCACCCGCGTGCTGTGCGAGCGGCACTTCGGAATTCGTCCGGCATTTGTGCCGCAGGGGCCAGACCTGCAGACCATGCTCGCGTCAGCGGATGCGGCCCTGCTCATCGGTGACCCGGCGCTCGAGACCGACGCCGCCACCGAGGGTCTGCAGAAGCTGGATCTGGGCGAGGCCTGGCTGTCGCTGACGGGCCTGCCGTTTGTCTACGCGGCCTGGACGGGGCGCCCGTCCGGTCTGGATGCGGCGGGCGTCGAGGCGCTGCAGCGGGCGCAGGCGGCTGGCGTGGCGGCGAGGCACGTGATTGCCCGGGAGTACGCCGGCCCCGACGTCCTCAGAGCCGAGAGGGCGGAGGCCTACCTAAGGGATAATGTCCGTTACGGGCTTGGGCCCGACGAGGCGGCGGGGTTGCAGCAGTTTCTGGACTATGCGGCCGAGCTTGGGATCGGTCCGCAGCGGACGCTGGAGTTCTATTGACGGTCGACGCGCTGGCGCGCAAAGTGACGGACGGAGGCAGGCTGGATGCTGCCGAGGCGCTTTTCCTGTACCGGGAGGCGCCCACACATCTGCTTGGCCAACTGGCGAACATGGTGCGGCTGCGCAAGCATCCTGAGCCGGTGGTGACCTACATCATCGACCGCAACGTCAATTACACCAACGTCTGCGTGGCGAAATGCAACTTCTGCGCGTTCTATCGCGAGGTCGGCGCAGAGGGTGGCTATGTCCTGAGCTTCGAGGAAATCTTCCGCAAGATTGAAGAGACCATGGCCGTCGGTGGCCACCAGTTACTGCTGCAGGGTGGGCACAATCCCGATTTGCCCATCGCGTGGTACGAAGACCTCTTTCGCGCCGTGAAGACGCGGTTCCCGGACTTCAAGCTGCATGCGCTCTCGCCACCTGAAGTGCTGCACATCTCGCGACTGAACCAGGTGCCCGTGCCGGAGGTCATTGCCAGGCTGGTCGCAGCTGGGCTCGACAGCATTCCTGGCGGTGGCGCGGAGATTCTCGTCGATCGGGTCCGGAAGCTCCTGCACTGTCACACCAAGGCCACGGCGGACGAGTGGATCGATGTGATGCGCCATGCGCATCGCGCGGGTCTTCGGACCACCGCCACCATGATGTACGGCACGGTGGAGACCGAGGCGGAGCGCATCGAGCACATGATGCGCCTGCGTGATCTCCAGGATGAGACAGGCGGATTCACGGCGTTCATCACGTGGAGTTTCCAGCCAGAACACACGGAGCGGGGCGGCACCGAAGCGACGGGCGTGGAGTATCTGCGCACGCTGGCGCTGGCGCGATTGTTGCTCGACAACTTCGACAACCTGCAGGCCTCGTGGGTCACGCAGGGAGGCAAGGTCGGACAGCTCAGTCTGGCGTTTGGCGCAAATGAAATGGGCAGAGTGATGATCGAGGAGAACGTCGTGCGTGCGGCCGGTGCGGCCTATTGCATGGACGAGCTGGAGATCGTGGTGAATGTCGAGGACGCGGGCTATGTGGCCAAGCGCCGGAACATGCACTACGAGATTGTTGGCGACCCGGTGGTCCGGGAGCGTGACGTGCCACGGATGCTGGAACTGGCCGTCGCACGCGGGGACGGAGACACGTCGGTCCCCGAGGAACTGGCCCAGTACCCGGCTCGCAGCCGGCAGGCGAAGGCCGACCGGGCCAGGGCGCGCACCTGACGTGAGGCGCTTCCGCGCGGAGTGGGTCCTGCCCGTCTCGGGTGCCCCGTTGCGTCATGCGGGCGTCACCGTGGACGGTGGCCGCATCGTCGCGATCGACGCTGAGCCGGTCGCCGATGCCGAAGACCTGGGGCGCGTCGCGTTGATTCCGGGCCTGGTCAACGCCCATACCCATCTGGAACTCTCCTATCTCCGCGGACAGATTCCGCCTGCGGCGACCTTCACCGAGTGGGTGCGTCCGGTGCTGCGTGCGCGCGGAGCGCTCACCGACCCGGAGGCCCCCGAGGTGCGGCAGGCTGTGCGCGCGGCCATCGTCGAAGCCCGCGCCACCGGTACCGTGGCTGTGGGAGACATCACGAATACGCGGGTCACGGCACCGCTCCTGGCCGAGGCGCAGATGCCGGCCCTGCTGTTTCTCGAGCTGATGGGCTTTGCCGCCCCGGATCCCGATGCCCGGGTGCAGGCGGCACGCCAGGCCCTGGCCGCCGAGCCGGTGCGTCCGGGCGTGCGGTGGACCCTGGCTCCGCACGCACCCTACTCGGTGTCGCCGGCCCTGTTCAGGGCCATCCGGGCCGACCTTGATGCGAGCGCGGAGTCTCGGTCCTCCGTCCATCTGGGGGAGTCCCCGGAGGAGGTGGCGCTGCTGGCCACGGGTACTGGTGGCTGGCGGCACCTGCTGGAGGACATGGGGATGTGGACAGGCGCGTGGACCCCGCCAGGATGTTCACCGGTGGCGTATCTGGCCGACCTCGGCTTTCTGCAGCGGGACGTGCTCGTTGTGCATGGGGTGCAGTGTGACGGCGCGGATCTGAACCGGCTCCGTGCGCTGGATGCCACCTTGGTGTCCTGTCCCCGCAGCAATGCCTGGGTTGGCGTGGGCGCACCACCGCTCGAAGCGGCCTATGCGGCGGGTGTGCGCGTGGCCTTCGGCACCGACAGCCTGGCCAGCGTGGCCGATCTGAACCTGGGCGCCGATCTCAGGCTGGCCCGTGCACTGGCCCCTCGGGTGCCCGCGCGCTTCCTTCTGGAGAGCGCCACCCTGAACGGTGCAAGGGCCCTCGGCCTGAACCACGACCTCGGCACGATTGACGTGGGCCGACGGGCCGAGCTGCTCATGGTGCGCGTGCCGACCGGCGTGACCGATGTGGAAGAATACGTCGTGTCCGGAATGACGCCGGCTGATCTGGCATGGCTACCCGGCTCGTCATCTGCCGAATCGGCCTTCTGATGCGCAGACTGTCCACCTACCTGTCGTTCGTCCGGGTGAGCCACACGGTGTTCGCCCTGCCGTTTGCACTCACGGGTGCCCTGCTGGCCTGGCGTACCGTGGGGTTCTCCCTTGTGCAGGTGGCCTGGATTGTGGCGGCCATGGTGGCGGCCCGCAGTGCCGCCATGGGCTTCAACCGCCTGGTGGATGCGCGGTTTGATGCGCTCAATCCCAGGACCGCCGGGCGGGAGTTGCCACGCGGGGCGATGTCCCGAGGCGAGGCGACGGTGTTCGTGGTGATCAGCGCGCTGGCCTTTGTGGCCATCGCCTTCAGGCTCAGTGCCCTCTGCGGCTGGCTGTCGCCCGTGGCGCTGGCCATCGTCTTCTGGTACTCCCTGGCCAAGCGTGTGACCTCCTACACCCAGCTGTTTCTGGGGCTGGCCATGGCCGTAGCCCCGGTGGGTGGCTGGCTGGCTGCCGGTGGAAGAGGGGGCTGGGAACCGTGGCTGCTGGGTCTCGCGATTGGCCTGTGGGTCGGAGGCTTCGACATTCTCTATGCCTGCCAGGACCTCGAGTTCGACCGGGCACATGGTCTCCGCTCGATGCCGGTCCGGTTCGGTGTGGCGCGAGCCATCCTGCTGTCGCGGGTCATGCACGTGGCGACCGTGGCCGCCATGGTGGCGCTGTGGCAGGTGGCCCGATTGCCCGCGAGCTACCTGTTTGGCGTGGCGAGTGTCGGACTGTTGCTGACCTACGAGCAGTCGCTGGTCAGCGAGCACGACCTCTCGCAGGTGAAGCGCGCGTTCGACCTGAACGGATGGGTCGGCCTTGTCTACTTTGCCGCGACTGCGGCGTCGCTCTATTTCGCGTAGGACTGTCCAGTGACCACCGCACCCTCCAAGCGCCCCGACCGCATTGCGGGCATGTTCGACGCCATCGCGCCGCGCTACGACCTGCTGAACCGCGTCCTCAGTGCCGGCATCGACAAGCGGTGGCGCATCCAGGCCATTCGTTCGCTGGGCCTCACGGGCCGTGAGACGCTGCTGGATGTGTGCAGTGGCACGGCTGATGTGGCGCTGGAGGCACGCCGCACAGGCGCGGCGGCCAGGGTCCTGGGCGTGGACTTTGCCAGGGCCATGCTCCGGATTGGCGTGGGCAAGATTGCCAGGGAGGGCCGGACGCCGGAGATCACGCTGGTGCAGGGCGATGCCACCAATCTGCCCGTCCTTTCGGAAAGCGTGGATGCGGTGACGGTGGCCTTTGGCATCCGGAACGTCGAACGCCCCGAGGCCGCCTGCCGCGAAATGGCCCGGACATTGCGGCCCGGCGGCCGCCTGGCCATCCTCGAATTCGGGGTGCCGCGGATTCCGGGGATTGCCGCCTTGTATCTCTGGTACTTCAAGTACCTGCTGCCCAAGGTCGGCAATGCTGTGTCGAAACACTCGAGCGCGTATGCCTACCTGCCGGCGTCGGTGTCGACGTTTCCGCCCCCGGAGGTCTTCTGTGACATTCTGGTGGCAGCCGGATTTACGGAGATCAAGGCCGTCCCTCTGACCTTCGGCATCGTCTATCTGTATACGGCCCGGCGCGCCTGAGCGCGATGCCCCCGCCCGTGCGGGCCGCGACGCATGTGATAACTTTCGGCACCGCCACTTGATTCACTTCGACATCAACCAACGCTACCTGGACGACGCGGAGGTGGGCAGTGCCATCTCCCGCCGGGAAGGCGTGCTGCTGTCCATTGCGGCGCATGTGCTGGCGGCGGTGACCCTCCTGCTCGCACCGAAGCTGCCGTTCTTCCAGCCCAGTCCCGAGTCGTTGCAGGCGGCCGAGGCGCGCCGGTTGGCGATGGAGCAGCAAGCGCGGGAAAACCGGACGTTCGTGTTCGTCCAGCCAAAAGCCGACAAACCAGCGCCCGCGCCGCCCCAGCGCGCCGAGCTGTCGGATGTGCACCGCGAGGCGCAGGCGCCGACGGTGGCGCCCAAGCCGGACAATCCGCTCCCGTTTTCGCGCGGCAACAGCACCGAGCGTGTCGAAGCCACGCCCCCGACCCAGCAGGCGCAGGTGCAGTCGTCGCCAGAGCCTCAGGCCAGCGAGCCGCCCGCGCCACAGGCCCCCTCGAAGCTGCCGCGCCTGTCGGCGCAGGCCGAGACCGGGTTCACGCGTCCGGGGCTGACCACGCGTACGGCGCCTGGCAAGGGGGCGTTGGGCGACGCGCTGAAGAATCTCCAGCGCTATGTGCAGAAGGGCTCGTTCGACAATCCCACGGGAGGTGCCAGCCAGCCCGGGGCGGCGATCCAGTTCGACACCAAGGGCGTGGAGTTCGGGCCGTGGATTCGGCGCTTTGTCGGTCAGGTAAAGCGGAACTGGTTCGTTCCGAATGCGGCCTGGCTGATGAAGGGACACGTGGTGTTGCAGTTCAACATCCACAAGGACGGACGAATTACGGACATTGCCGTCGTCGGGCCATCGTCGGTGGAGGCC
>JAKFYA010000203.1 GCA_021731095.1 Acidobacteriota bacterium
GGTGTGGTGGTGGTCCTCGCGGACGGCTCCTACACCTACACGCCGGCGCTGAACTACAACGGGCCGGACAGCTTCACCTACACGGTGAGCGACGGCAACGGCGGCACGGCGACGGACACGGTCACGATTCAGGTGACGCCGCTGAACGACCCGCCGGTGGCGAACCCGGACGCGAAGGTGACGCTGGAAGACACCCCGGTCTCGGGCCAGGTGACGGCGAGCGACCTGGACGGCGACGCGCTGACCTTTGCCGGTCCGGTGGTGGCGCCGCTCCACGGTGTGGTGGTGATGCTCGCGAACGGCACCTACACCTACACGCCGGCGCTGAACTACAACGGGCCGGACAGCTTCACCTACACGGTGAGCGATGGCCACGGTGGTTCGGCGATGAGCACGGTGACCATCACGGTGGTGCCGGTGAACGACGGTCCGCTGGCGGTGAACGACTCCTACACGGGTCAGTGGAACACGCTGCTCACCATCCCGGTGGCCGGTGTGCTCGCGAACGACTCGGATGTGGACGGCAACCCGCTGACGGCGATCAAGCTCACCAACCCGGCGTCGGGTTCGGTGGTGCTGAACGCCAACGGCAGCCTGAGCTACATGCCGGCGGCGAACTTCGCCGGGGTGGCGACGTTCACCTACAAGGCGAACGACGGCGCGCTGGACAGCAACGTGGCGACGGTGGCCATCACGATCACCTCGCCCTGCGCGGTCTCGTCGGATGACCACAGCAGCGACGACCGGAGCGGCGACGACAAGAGCCGGGATGGTCGGAGCAACGACGGCCGCAGCGCGGACCACGACAGCGACGACAGCAGCGACGACAAGAGCGTCGACTGCGCGCCGGGAACGCCGAAGTCGAAGAACGACCACTACACGACGAAGAAGAACACGTCGCTGACGGTGGTGGTGAAGAACGGCGTGCTGAAGAACGACGGCAGCCTTGCGAAGACGGCCGAGCTGTTCACGCAGGCGGCGCACGGGACGGTGACGCTGGCGGCCAATGGCAGCTTCGTCTACACGCCGGTGGCGAACTTCACCGGGAACGATGTCTTCTACTACGTGGCGCGCAGCGCGACGGGGGTGGCGGGCCAGGTGGTCAAGGTGACGGTCCGGGTGCGCGGGCACTGGGCCGGGGACAACTGCGACCACGACAAGAAAAAGAAGGGGCACAAGTCCGGGGACAAGTGCGACCACGACAAGGACCACGACTAGAGGCGGGTCACCGCACCTAGCTCGGGAGTACGACCACGCGCCGGGCATCCCTTACGGGGTGCCCGGCGCGTGTTTCATGTACGGGGGACGCGGAGGGACGAGTGGCCCAGAGTTGGGACTCGGGTCAGGGCAAGAAGGCGTGGCCCTCAGGGCCGCGTGGCTGAGATCCGTGACCGATAGAGAACCCAGCCCAACCCGGCCACGGCGAGCAGCATGATGACCGCCGGTACCAGGCTGCCGGTGTCGCGTGACCGTGCGCCGGCCCAGGCATAGACCAGCACGATAGGTGCGGTGCCAAGGATCGAGGCGCCAAGGAACGTCGCCCGAGGCATCTGCATGAGGCCTGCCACCAGGCTCATCGTCTCCATCACGACCGGCAACGCGCGTGTGACCACCACCGCGACAGCACCGTGGCGCCTGAAGATGGCGTCGAAGCGCGCCAGATCGTCATCGGACACCAACGTCCTTGAGGCTCTTCGGCCATAGCGCCGCACCACCTCGAATCCCAGCCACTCGCCGGCGACCGAGCCAATCAGAGCGACGGCCGCACCTTTGACCACGCCAAACGCTGCACCGCTGAGCACCATTACGATGCTCGACGGCACTGGTAACACGATATCGGCTGCCAGCAACAGCACGACGGCCGTGGCGGTGCCGACTCCTGCGGTACTCATCCACTGGAGCACCATCGGTTCCAGTGCAATACCCAGGAGGTTCTCCACCACGAGCTTGCTGCCAATGACGAAGGCCGCCATCAGCGCGACAACTACAGCGACATGTTTCATGGAGAGGTTCGCACCGGTATCAGGCGTGGGAGAGAAGGCAGAACCAGACCTGTCATGGTCCAGAGGCTGAGCAGCAGGCCCGCCGTGATGAGCCATGACCGGTGCCGTGAGAAGCCGAAGGGCCGCTGGGCATCATACGGGCTGTCGCCTGATGACAGCATGCGCCCACCCGTCAGAGACGCGACTGACTGGAGCAAGGCGAGGTCAGGGCCACCGCCGAGCCGTTCGGCGGTGCCAGAGATATACACGCCACCCCTGCGTCTGATGGTGGAACCCGAAACAGCGTCCGTGGCGCTGACAGTCACTGGATAAGTGCCGGGCACAGTGACGGCCAGGTGGCCTTCGAAGCGCCCGTCTCCGACAGGTCTCAGTGGCACGTGCAGCGTCGCACCTTGCGGAGTATAGGCCTCGGCGCGGAGCTGGCCATCGCGGAACGCCGGGCGCCCGGTCTCCGTACTCACGGACATCAGAAGGCCACCCGGCTCTTCCACGACCACGAGGGACAGGGCGCTGTCTGAACCCGGTCGAGCGAGCCATCGTGTCAACTGGGCCCAGAAGGCTCCGGCCTCCGGCCAGCGGCGGAGACCGGAAGACCAGCGCGAACGAAGGTCAGCCGTGTACACCGCCGTTCTCCCCAGCCCGGACTGCGCAAGTGCGAGCACTGGATCGCCGAGGTGCGACATCAGCAAGCCGGTAGCGCCGGGCCTGAGCGTGGACACCACGTAACCATCGAGCGCCGGCAGCTGGGACAGGGCGAGCCCCCTCAGCACGGGATGGGCAACCGGCGCCTCAGCCACGAAGTGCTCCTCCACGCTGACCCCACCCCGGGACCTGACGGCGTCGCGTGCGGCCAGGTCAGGCAGGCTGTGCAGGTCTTCCGGAAAGTAGGCGTGGCCGCCGGTTGAACTGGCAAGGCGTACCAGCGCCTCACGACTCGCGTCAGCGCCAATCGCGATGATCGACAGCTCTGTCCGAGACTCAGTGGCCGCGCGGCTCATCAGGTCCAGATCCCCAGCGGATGTGCGGCCGTCTGACACCAGCAGCACATGACGACGGTCGACCCTGGCGTCCCGAAGCCAACGAGCCGCCAGTTCCACGGCCGGTCCTGCCGACGTGGCGCCAGACGGCGTCACCTTCGCGAGGGCCGACCTGAGGAACGCCTCGTCCCGCGTCTGGCCCAACGGCACCAAGGCTGTCGGCCGCGCATCAAAGGCAATCACGCCAAAACCATCGCCGGGCGGCAACACGCCCAGAACGCGCAGGGCTGCCTCACGGGCCAGTTCGATGCGAGGTATCCCCCCGGCTCTGTCAGCCATGCTTCCCGACTTGTCGAACACCACCACGAAGCCGGCCGATGGTGCGCGGGACCCTGGCCTCGGACGAAAGTCGAGCGGCAGCAAGGAAGCCAGTGGGGTGCCAGCAAATGCAGGCGCCTCAAGGGTGGTGGCGCTTCCCAGCACCAGAAGGCCGCCGCCCTCCCGCTCGATATAGGTCGACAGCGCCGACAGTCTGGCTTCACCCAGGACGGCTGCCGAGATGTCATCCAGCACCACAAGGTCGTACGGGGTCAGGCCGGACGCTGTTTCTGGCGCTCTGGCCACTGGCGTCACGTCGACCTGCACACCGGCCTCCCGCAACGCCCGAAGCACCGGTCCCTCGACTACGCGAGAAACATAGAGCGCGGTGGGTGGGCCGGTGACCTGAACGGTTGCACCCGCCCCTGGATCGCCGTCCTCGCCGATGCGGGCCAGCACCGTGTAGAGGCCTGAGGCCGAGCGCCGGAACGACGACGCCAGCTCTCCGAGACCTGTCGCGTCGAGCGTGATCTGCTGTTCCCGGGCAGGCTCATCGTTCATGCCAGTCGCAACCTGTACCTTCGAGCCGGGACGGCCTTCCACCGTCACGGTTGCGAGGAACGGTTCACCGGCACGAACCTCCGCTGGGGTGCGCACTGACCGGATGACGGCCGGCCGCTGTTCCGGCTGGCCAGTGGGGGCCACATCAATACTGATGCCGGCAGCGGCCGCAAGCGCCGCCTCCTCACGTGCGCTGCCCCCAGTCTGCTTGCCGTCGGACAGCAACACCATCCGGCGCTCGCCAGCGATGGGCAATGCCAGCCGGGCCGTCCGCAGGGCCGCAGCGATATCCGACCCGCCGCCAGGCACACGGACGGCGGCCTCGCCACTGAATGGTCCTTGCGCGACAGGCTGAGTCAGCGCAGCACTCTGGCCGAAGACCACCGCGCCAGCCCCATCACCGGAGCGCATGCGCTGGCTCATCTGCTGTGCGTCTGCCACCGCCTGGCGCTGCGCACGCACCCACACGCTGTCTGACTGGTCGAGGACGAACATGACGTTGAGGGCGGCGCGACCCGTTGGCAGCGGGGCATCCGCTGCCGCCAGTGCAAGGACAAGGCAGGTGGCCAACCGTGGCCACCGGTGGGAGCGGCGTCCAGGCGACAGGCGCCACTCGAGGACCGCAAGGACGAGCGCCAGCAGCAGCACGGCCGCAGTCAACTCCCGCGGCGACCTGCGGCTGTCAACCGGCGGTGCCCAGTTCCAGGGTGATCCATCGGCCTCCAGCGGGGCCTGGCAGGCGACGTCCACCGTGCCAGAGGCACTGCGCACGTGGTAGATCCCAGGCTCCTGCAACGGAGCACTCACAAGCTGGCCGTTGGTGAAACTGGAGGAGAGTGGCCGGCCGGCTGCGTTCTCGACCACGAAAGGGGAACGCAGGCGGCTGCCTGTCACGTGCCAGTTGAGGGAACTGCCAGCCTCAATGGTCACTGGCCGTTCTGTCCGCCCAGACAGCCAGTCGATCACATTGCCCACAAGGACCGGAAAGGCGGGAGAGAGGGGCAGGTCGAGTGAGCGAAGGTCGACGAAAAGGGAGGCCCTTCGGTGTCCGCCTGTCTCGGACGCAGTCAACACTGGTACGCCCCCCGCTGTCAGCACCACGGTCTCGTCGTTGCGTACAGTGGGCGGCGTGACTGACGCTCGTAGCGCCAGAGACGTCAGGTCGCGCGCCAGGGGATGCGAGGGCTGCACCACGGTCACCATGGCCGGCGCCTGCGGTGTGTCTGTGGACAGGGTCACCCTGAAGACCGCCGCGCTGGGCGACTCGGCCGGGCAACGATCGCAGACGATGATGTCTGCCTCGTCAGCGCTCGAATCCGCATCGGCTGTGGAGGCCTCTGTGACCTTCACCTGTGGCTGGGCGAGCAGGGCCTCCTTGAGAAAGGCGTTCCCGGCCTGAACAAGGCGAACCCGAACGGGCGGCTCGACGGAGCGAGCCGCAACCCTGACGTTGTCGGACGGGAAGGTGTCTGCCTCTGCCGAAAGTTCTGCCCGGATTGTGGTCGCGTCAGAGCGCCACGTCCGAGTGACAGTGCGGTGTTCGCCTGCCTCCAGGTGCAGCGTGTCTGCCGTGACACCCTCTGCGCTCGCCATGATGGTCAAACGAACCGTCGCTGGAGAGGGACTCTGGTTGGCGACTGTCGCGATGGCCTCAAGCTCGCCATCCACCGGAGCGCGCAGGAAGAGGCCGGTGAGCGCGACATTCGGTCCATGTCCGCCCACAGTCTGCCAGGTGAGTGACGAAGGCAATCCCGCCGGCACAGTGCGCGTGGACACCACGATGCCGCGCCTGGGCGCGCCGGCCCAGGCGAGGTCCAGCGTCTCGGTGAGTGCCCGGCGGCCTTGCACCGGCTTCATCGAGGTGAGCGCCCGCCGGAGGTCGTCTCCGGTACTGCCGAACCGTCCAAGATCAGTCGGAGCGTGCCCGGCTGTGAACAGGTGGAGGCGCGCACCGGCAGGCAGACGGTTCGTCTCGCGAATGACGAGTTGGCGGACGGCATCAAGCGACGTACCAGACCCATCGTGCCCGGCCAATTCTGGCGAGAGGTCCACGATGAGGGCCACGTCATCTGGACGGTGTGTCAGGGCAGGCCGTGCGAGAGCCGCAATGATGGTCAGTAGCAACGCCGCCCGTACAAGCGTCAGCGAGTCGACGCGAAGGCGGCGGGAGGCAGGTCTGGCGTCTGTCGACCGGACGACCGGACGCCAGAGGTAGAGTGCCGACACGATCCGGCGCTTCAGCGGAGGCGTCCGCCACAGCAGCAGAAACGGTATCCCGACCAGCGGAAGCAACCAGAGGGCGAGAGGAAGAAGCCAGACCATCCGCGTCAGGCGTGCGGGGCGAGCAGGCCCGCGGCGACGCATTGGCGCACCAGGGTCCCGAAGGGAGTCGATGCGATGACGCGGATGTAGGCCAGGCCGTTGGCGCGGCAGAACTCGCGGAGGTCGTGCTCGATCCCTGACAGTCGGCCCACGTAGTCCGGAACGGACGAGGCGTCGACCGTGAATGGCGGCGCGAGCGGGTCCTCTGCGTCTGCCAGTTGCACGTCTCCCTGCACCTCTGGGCACAGTTCGTCATCGGCCAGAATCTGTACCACGACCGGCGTGAGCCCTCGGTAGAGGAGGTAGCGAAGGCCCTCGCCGATGTGGGCGGACGACTGATAGTCCGAGATGACGACGGCGATGCCTGGACCCCGCGTGGCGGTGGCGTAGGACACGAGGGCCCGATCAATGTCCGACCCACCATCGGCGTCTGCGTGCGAGAGCACGTTGAAGAGTCTGAACAGGTGAGGGCGTCCTGGAGCCGGCGACATCAGTGTGCGGATGCGGCCATCAAAGAGTGCCATGCCGACGGCGTCCCTCCGTTCGACGGCGACATACGCGAGGGCGCTCGCGAGCCTGGCTGCGCATTGAAACTTGCTTGGCGAGCCGACAGACATGGATCGGCTCGCATCAACCAGCAGGTGGAGCCGAAGGTGACCTTCGGCGCGAAATACCCGGACAAACAGCTGTCGCAGGCGGGCATGAATCGTCCAGTCAATCGAGCGCGGGTCGTCGCCGGGCAGATAGCCTCGATAGTCCTCGAACTCCAGACCCTGGCCACGCGTGCGGGCATCCCGCGCGCCGGCGGCAGCCGAGGCTGAGCCTGATGCGAGGGTCAGGCGATTCAGCAATCCCGCTTCGGCAGCCGTCAGCATCGACCTTACACGAGACCTGCGGCGACCGAGGCGTCCTCGACCAGCGTCGTTGGTGACACATGGTCCATCTCGCCCTGAAAGTTCAGAATCAGGCGATGCGTGAGTGCGGGAAGCGTGACACGACGAAGGTCGTCTGCGGAGACATGGAAGCGGCCGTCCAGCAGGGCGAGCGCCTTGGCGGCGAGGATGATGGCCTGGGCGCCGCGCGGGCTGGCGCCATAGCGGACATACTGGCGGACCGCGGCGGGCGCCTCGTCCGCTTCCGGCTGCGTGGCCCGGATGACGCGCAACGCAAGGTGCAGGACCTCGTCACCGATCTTGACCTGCCGGACTATCGGCAGCAGAGAGCGGATGACGTCAGGGCCGAAGCGCGGCGTCACCGTAGGCGTCTCGTCGCCGGTCGTCCGAGCCAGGATCAGCGCCAGTTCGTCGATCGTAGGAGGACGGACTGTGAGCTTGAAGAAGAAGCGATCGAGTTGTGCCTCGGGCAGGGGATAGGTCCCTTCCATGTCGACCGGGTTCTGGGTGGCAAACACGGAGAAGGGCTCTTCCACGTGGTGCGTCACACCGAACACCGTGACGTGTCGCTCCTGCATGGCCTCGAGGAACGCTGCCTGGGTACGGGGGGTCGCCCGATTGATTTCGTCGGCCAGCACAATGTTCGAGAAGATCGGTCCACGCTGGAACGCGAACTCGCGCAGGCCTCCAGCTGTTTCGATCAGAATGTTGGTGCCGGTCACATCGGCGGGCATCAGGTCTGGCGTGCATTGCACACGCGCATAGTTCAGACCTACGGCTTCACTGAGCGTCCGGATAAGCAGCGTCTTTCCAAGACCTGGAACCCCCTCAAGCAGCGCGTGGCCCTGGCAGAAGAAGCAGATGATGAGCTGCTCGACCAATGCGGGCTGCCCGACAAACACGCGGCCGATCTCCGCGCGCAGGTGCGAGAAGCATTCCCTGAATCGTTCGGCCTGCTCGTCTGGTGTGGCGTTGGGCGGTGTTGTCACGGGTTCTCCGATGGCCTGATGCCGATGAAATAGCGTCGCACGGACGCTCGTCGGCTGGGAGGAATCTGTTCGCGGGCGAGGGCCTGTTCGGCTGCACTCCACCGTTCGCCCGTCAGGCTGGCGGTCGAGGGACGGGCACTCCGTGTGGGCTCCGCCAGTGTGTCAACACCGGTGCTGGCTCCTCCGGAACCGCTGGTCACACCCCAGCCGGGTCCATCGCCTTTCGCGCCGAGGCGGGCCAGCCCCGCCCGGGCCAGCGCCGAGGCTGCAGGAGGCGGTGAACTGTTGCGTTCACTGGCAGCACGCGCCTCTGTTCGAGGCTCCGCTGGCGGGCGTGCTGAGCTTCCGCTTGGCACGGTTGGCGCCTGCGCGGGACTGGCCCCTGGCGCAGTGACCGGTGTGCCCGAAGCGGGCGGCTGGTGTCCTGGCGATGGCGCGTCGCCGCCTGGGTCTGGTGGATTGGCCGCGACCACCTGGTCCGCTGGCGAGCCAGCGGACCGAGGCGCCTTGCGGGTGGCATCTCCGCTTGCGACGGCGTCGCGGCTGGTCGATGAGGCAGCGTGACCCGTCTGGCGACTGTCGGGCGTTGCCGTCAGCAGGGCCGCCAGCGGCAGCAATGCACAGGCGCCGCCGGCCACCCACATG